>NZ_BAAJYS010000256.1:0-5103 GCF_057543315.1 Acidovorax sp. KPB24-07 | reverse complement strand
CACCCCTCTGGGCCGCCGTGCCGGACACGGGCGCCATCCTGTCGCTGCAGCCCGAGACCGGCGCCGTGCGCCGCCTCGTCTCCGTGCCCAAGGGCTCGGGCCGGGTGAGCGGCCTGGCGCTGGATGCGGAGGGCGGGGTGTGGACGGCCCTGCGCGATGGCTGGAGTGTGGTGCGTTTCCTGCCCGACGGCAGCCTGGACCGCGTCGTCGCGCTGCCGGTGCCCTGTCCCACCGACGTGGAACTGGGTGGGGCCGACGGGCGGCGGCTGTTCATCACCACGGCGCGCCAGCCGGTGCCGCTGGATGTGCTGGCCAAGGCCCCACTGTCGGGCCGGCTCTTCGAGGTTGCGGTGTAGCGGAGCGCCGTTTTGTTCCCTGTTGATGGCGTCTTTATTGAAACAAAAGGTTGTGTACGGGGTGGTTCATCCTATGGCGCCACGGCGTTTCGTTACTTTGTAAAGCGGCGGAAGCGGTGGCCAGGCCGTGGATACAACTCGATGCATTCGCGGCGCCACACCGTATGGCATTTCAAACGCCCGTGAAACAATTTCCGCCTGCCCGGTCCACCCCGTGACCGCCAAGGGGCCGCAGAGCCTCCCGAGCACCGCATCCGTCGCCCCATTGGCGCTTGTTTCCAGACCTCAACGAAAGTGTTTCCATGAAGAAGTTCTCACTGAGCGCCGTCGCGCTCGCCCTGCTGCTGACCGGCTGTGCCACCACGGGCGATGGCAGCAAGAGCGGTTCCGGCACCTCGGCCATCTCCAGCGTGCTGGGCGCGGCCAGCGCCGGCGGTTCCAACTCCAGCAGCACCGAGAACAAGGCGGGCGCCGCGCTGGACGTGTTCAAGGCCGTGACCGTGTCCGACGAAGAACTCAAGACCGTCTCGCTGCAGTACCGCAACTACGAAGACCGCACCGAGAACGCCGCCCCGGCCAACAACAAGTACGCGCAGCGCCTGGCGCGCCTGACCAAGAAGCACGTGAACGAAGACGGCATGAAGCTGAACTTCAAGGTGTACCTGAGCAAGGACGTGAATGCCAACGCCACGGCCGACGGCTCCATCCGCGTGTACAGCGGCCTCATGGACATGATGAACGACCAGGAGCTGCTGGGCGTGATCGGCCACGAAATCGGCCACGTGAAGCTGCAGCACTCGCTGTCGGCCATGCGCACGGCCTACATGGCCTCCGCCGGCCGCAAGGCCGCGTCGGCCGCGGGCGGCGTGGGCCGCCTGGCCGATTCCGACCTGGGCGCCCTGGGCGAGAAGCTGGTCAACAGCCAGTTCTCGCAAAGCCAGGAAACCGCCGCCGACGACTACGGCCTGGCCTTCATGAAGAAGCACAAGTACAAGGTGCAGGCCATGGAGTCGGCCTTCCGCAAGATCGCCTCGCTGAGCGGCAAGAGCGGTGGCATGGATGCCATGCTGTCCACCCACCCGGACGCGGGCGGCCGTGCGGACCGCATGCGCGACCTGGCCTCGGCGAAGTAATCGGCCAGCCTGAGGCAGCCAGTCAAGGCGGCCAAACCAGAAAGGCGGCGGGCGAAGGCCCGGCCGCCTTTTTGGTTTTTGCAGGGCGTGGGGGTGGGGCGCCTTCCGGTGCCACCCTCCCGCGAGAGGTGTTTTCCTACGCCCCGCCAGAACCCCGCTCGATAGAGTGGACAGCCTTTGCGTCTCATTTCCGAAAAGGACTCCCACATGCGCGTAGACATCTATCGCCGAGCCGAAGCCGATGGCAAGTTCTCCCACCTCGCCGTGCCCGAAGGGCGCCCCATCCCGCAGGAGGCGATCAACGTGGACTGGGACACCGAAGCCCGCGGCCAGGAGATGGACGAGAACGCCGACCACTGGGACGACTACGGCATCGCGCAGCCGGCCGCGCAGATCGAGGAAAAGGGCTACGCCATCACCAGCGTGCACGAGCTGACCGACTGACCCGGGGCCGGCGGGCAGGGCCCCGCTGCCGCTCCCTTCGCAAAGCCGCCCGCCGCACCCGGCCGGCGGCTTTGTCCATTCGGGGACGCCCGCCCGGTGACAGCGGCGGTGGCGCACGCTACGCTGCGGCGCCATGGAGACAAAAAACACCCCCCCGTTCGTTCCCCAGATCCGCCTGTACCAGGACTGGCTGCAGGCCCGCCACGGACTGGCCTTCGCGGACTACGACGCGCTCTGGCGCTGGTCCGTCACCGACCTCGATGCGTTCTGGCAGAGCATCTGGGACTACTTCGACCTGCAGTCGCCCACGCCGCACACGGCCGTGCTGGCACGCAATGCCATGCCGGGGGCCGTGTGGTTTCCCGGGGCGCAGGTCAACTACGCGCGCCAGGTGCTGCGCCATGTGGACCCGGCGCACGCCGCGGGCCTGCCGGCCGTGGTGAGCCGCAACGAGCGCGGCCTGCACCGCGAGCTGTCCTGGCCCGAGCTGCGCCGCCAGGTCGCCTCGCTCGCGCTGCACCTGCGCCGCCAGGGCGTGCGGCGCGGCGACCGCGTGGCGGCCTACCTGCCCAACATCCCCGAGGCCATGGTGGCCCTGCTGGCCACGGCCAGCCTGGGCGCGGTGTGGAGCGTGTGCGCGCCCGACATGGGCACGGCCGCCGTGCTGGACCGCTTCCGCCAGATCGCGCCCAAGGTGCTGATCGCGGTGGACGGCGTGACCTACGGCGGGCGCGACCACGACCGCAGCGGCGTGCTGGCCGAGCTGCGCGCGGCGCTGCCCTCGGTCACCCACATGGTGGTGGTGCAGCACCTGCATGCTCCTGAAACGATAGCAGATGCGGCAGATTTTTCTATGGCATGCGGCCAAAACGATGCCGAAGTGGCTGCGTTCGAGCCCGAGTGGCTGCCGTTCGACCACCCGCTGTGGATCGTCTACTCCAGCGGCACCACCGGCCTGCCCAAGCCCATCGTGCACGGCCACGGCGGCATGGTGCTGGTGGCGCTGCAGCTCAAGGGGCTGCACAACGACATCGGCTGCAGCTACGAGCCCAATTCGTTCGGCGAGCGCTACCACTGGTATAGCTCGACCGGCTGGGTGATGTGGAACGCGCAGGTGAGCGGCCTGCTGGCGGGCACAACGTGCGTGATCTACGACGGCAACCCGGGCGGCAGCCGCGAGCGGCCCGACTGGGGCACGCTCTGGCGCTTCGCCGCCGAGACGGGCGTGACGTTCTTCGGCGCGGGCGCGGCCTTCTACGCCAACTGCATGAAGTCGGGCCTGCCGCTCACGGACTGCGGTGACCTCTCTCGCGTGCGGGCACTGGGCACCACCGGCTCGCCGCTCGCGCCCGAGGTGCAGGCCTGGGGCACGGCGCAGTTCCGCGCCCTGGGCGTGGCGGGGCATGCGGACGGCGACATCTGGTGGAACAACATCTCCGGCGGCACCGATTTTTGCGGCGCCTTCATCGGCGGGCACCGCGAGCTGCCCCAGGTGCCCGGCGAGATGCAGTGCCGCATGCTGGGCGCGGCGGTCGAGGCCTGGAACGCCGAGGGCCAGCCGGTGATCGACGATGTGGGCGAACTGGTGTGCACGCAGCCCATCCCGTCCATGCCGCTGTACCTGTGGGGCGATGGCGAGCCGGGCCCTGCCGGGCGGGGCGGCGACCCGCACGGCAAGCGCTACCTGGCGAGCTACTTCGACATGTACCCGCCGGGCCACGGCCGGCGGCCGGGCGGGGGCGACGGGCCCGTGGACATGGGCCCGGTCTGGCGCCACGGCGACTGGATCCGGATCGGCCGCCACGGCGGCTGCGTGATCTACGGGCGCAGCGATGCCACCATCAACCGCCACGGCCTGCGCATGGGCACGAGCGAGATCTATCGCGCCGTCGAGGCCCTGCCGGAGGTGCTGGACAGCCTGGTGGTCGATCTGGAGTCGCTGGGCCGCGACAGCTACATGCCGCTCTTCGTCGCGCTGCGGGGCGGCGTGGTGCTGGACGACGCCCTGCGCGGGCGCATCGCCGCGGCCATCCGCACCGCGCTGTCGCCGCGCTTCGTGCCGGACGAGATCGTGCAGGTGGCCGAGGTGCCGCGCACGCTGAGCGGCAAGAAGCAGGAGCTGCCCATCAAGAAGCTGCTGCTGGGCCAGCCGCTGGACAAAGTGGTCAACCAGGACGCCATGGCCAACCCGGGCTGCCTGCCCTGGTACGTGGCGTTCGCGCAGCAGCGCGCGGCCACCGCTGCGGCGCATTAGCGCTTCAGTGCGTCAGCGCACCGTCACGCGGCCGTGGGGCGGGCGCGCACCAGCGTGCTCTTGCCGAACAGGCTCTGCACCAGGTCCACCACCAGCTCGGCCGTCTGGTTGCGGATGTCGAGCGCGGGGTTCAGCTCCACGATGTCCAGCGAGGCCAGGCGGCCCGTGTCCGCGATCATCTCCATGCACAGCTGCGCCTCGCGATAGTTGGGGCCGCCGCGCACGGTGGTGCCGGTGCCGGGGGCGATCTCGGGGTCGAGGAAGTCCACGTCGAAGCTCAGGTGCAGGTGCACATCGTCGCCGGCCTCGCCCTCCAGCCCGTCGAGCGCACGGCGCATGACCTCGCGCATGCCCAGCTCGTCGATGGAGCGCATGTCGTACACCTCGATGCCCAGCTCGCGGATCAGGCGCTTTTCCTCGTCGTCCACGCTGCGCAGGCCGATCTGGCACAGCTGCGCGCCCTGCAGCGCGGGCACGGCGCCGCCCAGGGCCGACAGCGATTCGGGGCCGAAGCCGTACAGGCTCGCCACGGGAATGCCGTGCACGTTGCCGCTGGGCGAGATGGCGGGCGTGTTGCAGTCCGCGTGGGCATCGAGCCAGAGCACGCGCAGGCGCTTGCCCGTCTGGCGGCAGTGCCGCGCGACCGCGCTGATCGAGCCCACCGCCAGGTGGTGGTCGCCCCCGAGCAGGATGGGCATGCGGCCGGCGGCGAACTGCGCGGACACGGCGTCGTGCACCGCGCGGTTCCATGCCACGCATTCCGCCAGGTTGCGCAGCCCGTGGTCGCCCCGCGCGCTTTGCGGGTTGGGTGGGCCGAAGAGGTTGCCGGCATCTTCCACGTCCACGCCGAACCGCGCGAGGGCCGGGCCCAGCTGGGCGACGCGCAGGGCGTCGGGCCCCATGGCCGCGCCCAGGC
>NZ_BAAJYS010000255.1:0-5194 GCF_057543315.1 Acidovorax sp. KPB24-07 | reverse complement strand
GCAGGTAGGGCTCGACGCGGGCGCATGGCGCCAGGCGCAGGCGGGGGTCCAAGGCCCCCACGCTCACTTCCATGCGCAGCGGCATGCTGGCCGTGCCCGACTGGCCGCGCTGCAGCGCATCGTCCAGCCAGCGCTGGGTGATTCCTCCCAGTTCCGCCGCCGGTTCGGCCACGGCCTGGGCCCGCAGCGCCGCGGCGGGCAGGGCAAAGGCCGCCGCCAGAGCGGCCATCCGGGCCAGGCGCAGGGTGGGAAGGAATCGGGGAGCGGTGGTGTGTGACATGGGAAAGCCTCCTGTGGCGGGGAATGCGCCGCCCAACAGGGAAGGCCATTCGACCCCTGGCACTTTAGGGCCGGCCGGCGCGCACGAAGCACCGAACTGCGCGCCAATCGCCGCGTTCTTCGCGCTTTAGAAAAACCGGCCCATTTCCATAATCGAACCCACGCCGGAACCCCTCTTTTCCCCGGCCAGGACCCAACGCTTTGCGAGGCTGACATGCTCAACAAGATGACTGAAAGGCTGGATTTCCACGGCAACGCGCTTTTGCTGCGTGCCGAGCGCCAGCGTGCCATCGCGAGCAACATCGCCAACGCCGACACGCCGGGCTACGTGGCCCGGGACTTCAATTTCGCCGACGCGATGCGCGACGCGACCGGCGGCGGCTCGACCACGCTGAGCACCGGATCGGGGTCGACCATGTCCCTGGCCACCGGCCAGCGCCAGCAAAGCGCCACCGACCCGCGCCACATTCCGCTGCCGGCCGCCACGACGGGCATGGGATCGGGCAGCACGCTGGGCTACTCGGTGCAGACCCAGCCCAACCTGGACAACAACACGGTGGACCTCGATCGCGAGCGGGCCGCCTTCGTGGACAACGCCGTGCGCTACGAAGCCACGCTGCGGTTCATCAACGGCAACGCCAAGACGATGCTGAGCGCCATCCAGGGCCAGTAAGCGCCGCAACGCCCCCACCCACGGAAAGCGGAAACCGCCATGTCCATGTTCTCCATCTTCAACGTCTCGGGCAGCGCCATCAGTGCGCAGTCGCAGCGGCTCAACGTGGTGGCCAGCAACCTGGCCAACGTCGAGGCCGTGGCCGGCCCGGACGGCCAGGCCTACAAGGCGCGCCAGGTGGTGTTCCAGACGGCGCCGATGGGCGCCGAGAGCGCCGCCGGCGTGCGGGTGAGCGCCATCAGCGAGAGCAACGCGCCCGGCAAGCGGGTGCACGACCCGAGCCACCCGTCCGCCGATGCGGAGGGCTACGTCACCCATTCCAACGTGAACGCGGTGGAGGAGATGGTCAACATGATCTCTGCCTCGCGTTCCTACCAGAACAACGTCGAGGTCATGAACACGGCCAAGTCGCTGCTCCTCAAGACCCTGCAGATGGGCCAGTAACTTTTCGGGAAGAACCTCGCCATGATCCTCAATCCCATCGGCTCCACCGCCACCGTGAATTCGGGCACCAGCGCCAATTCGGCCACCGACCCCAACGCCGCGCAGGACCGCTTCCTGAAGCTGCTGGTCGCGCAGTTGAACAACCAGGATCCGATGAATCCGATGGACAACGCGCAGATGACCTCGCAGATGGCGCAGATCAACACCGTCACCGGCATCCAGACGCTGAACCTGACCATGCAGACCATGGCCGAGCAGTTTTCCACGATGCAGACGCTGCAGGGCACGGCCATGATCGGCCGCTCGGTGCTCGCGGAAGGCTCCAAGATGACCTACACCGACAGCACGGGCAAGGGCTACTTCGAGCTGGCCGGCGCGGCGACCAGCACCAAGGTCGAGGTCGTCACGCCCGGCGGCGCCGTCGTCGGCACGGTGGACATGGGCGCGCAGGACAAAGGCCGCCACGAGTTCGAGTTCGACGCCAGCAAGTACGCGGGCAACAAGAGCGACCTGCAGTTCCGCGTGGTCGCCTCCACCAAGGACGGCACCGTGCAGTCCACGGCGCTCATGCAGGCGAAGGTGGTGGGCACCGGCTCCAACAGCGGCGCGCTGACGCTCGACCTGGACACCGGCAGCACCGTCAACTACAGCCAGATCAAAGCGGTGCTCTGACCGGCACTCCCTTCCCACCTATCCACGCGCTTTCCTTCTTCCTCTCAGGAGAACACCATGAGCTTTCAGCAAGGCCTGTCCGGCCTCAACGCCGCCAGCAAGAACCTGGACGTGATCGGCCACAACATCGCCAACTCCAACACGGTGGGCTTCAAGGCCTCCCGCGCCGAGTTCGCTGAAATGGTGGCCTCGGCCATCGGCTCCGCGGGGGGAACCAACGCCGGCATCGGCGTGGAGACCGCCGACGTGGCGCAGCAGTTCAACCAGGGCAACCTGTCGATCACCGGCAACAGCCTGGATGTGGCGATCAACGGCGACGGCTTCTTCAAGCTGCAGCAGCCCGACGGCACCAATGCCTATACCCGTGCGGGCAATTTCAAGCTCGACGACCTGGGCAACGTGGTCACCAACAGCGGTGCCAAGGTGATGGGCTACACGGTGGACCCGGCCACGGGCCTGCGCACGGCCAGCAACGCCACGCCGCTGTCGTTCCCCACCTCGCAGCCGATCCCGGCCAAGCAGACCACGTCGATCACCGCATCGTTCAACCTCGACGCGCGCGCGCCGGACGCCGCGGGCGACTCCACCGCCACGCCGCCCGTGCCCGCCACGCCGCGCGCCACCTACGGCACCTCGATCAACGTCTACGACAGCCAGGGCGTCGCCAAGCCGGTGAGCCTGTACTTCCAGAAGAACGGCGCCAACACCTGGGACGTGTACGACAAGCTGGACGATCCCACGGCGACGCCGCCCGTGGTGGCCGCGCCCGTCGGCCAGATCACCTTCGACAACAACGGCAAGATCACCGCGCCCGCGGCGACCCCGCCCGCCACCGGCTTTCAACTGCCGCTCACGATCTCGCCCACGCCACCCAATCCGAACAACCTCACGGACTACAGCGTGAACGTGAAGCTGGACGGCGTCACGCAGTTCGGCACCAAGTTCGCCGTGTCCGACCTGTCGCAGGACGGCTACACCGCCGGGGAGCTGACGGGCATCAACATCGAAAACAACGGCATGGTGATGACGCGCTACTCCAACGGCGTGACGCGCGCCGAGGGGCAGCTGGCGCTGGCCAGCTTCCGCAACACGCAGGGCCTGGCGTCCATCGGCAACAACAACTGGGCCGAAACCTTCGAATCCGGCCAGGCCGTGATGGGCGCGCCCACCGACGGCAAGTTCGGCGCCCTGCGCTCCGGCGCGCTGGAAGACTCCAACGTGGACCTGACGGCCGAGCTGGTGAACATGATGACGGCGCAGCGGGCCTACCAGGCCAACGCGCAGACCATCAAGACGCAGGACCAGGTGATGTCCACGCTGGTCAACCTGCGCTGATCCTTTTCCTGAACCCCACCCCTACCGACTGAGACGCCTGCGCGAGACCCTCCATGGACCACATCATCTACACCTCGATGACGGGCGCCAGCGCTGCCGCGCAGCGCCAGTCGGTGCTGGCCAACAACCTGGCCAACGCCTCCACGAACGGCTTCCGGGCGGAAATGTCCACCTTCCGCGCCGTGCCGGTGCAGGGCGACGGCGCCAAGACCCGCGTGTTCGCCCTGGAGGCGACCTCGGGCCACTCCGAAGCGTCCGGCCCGGTGCAGCGCACCGGCCGCAACCTGGATGCCATGGCGGTGGGCAATGCCTGGTTCGCCGTGCAGGGGCTCGACGGCACCGAGGCCTACACCCGCAACGGCAGCCTGGAAGTCTCGGCCACGGGCCAGCTGCTCACGAGCAACGGCCTGACCGTGCTCTCAGACGGTGGAGGCCCCATCGACGTGCCCCAGGGCGCGGAGATCGCGCTGGGCTCGGACGGGACCATCACCGCCAAGGTCGGCAGCCAGCGCCCCGCAGCCGTGGGGCGCCTGAAGCTGGCCACGCCCACGCTGGAAGACCCGCTCAAGCGCGGCGACGACGCCCTGTTTCGCACCACCTCGGGCGATCCGCTGCCCAGCGATCCCAATGCCCGCATGCTGTCCGGCGCGCTGGAAGGCTCCAACGTGAATGCCGTGGAGAGCATGGTCGGAATGATCGCCGCCTCCCGCCAGTTCGAGGCGCAGCTGCGCCTGCTGCAGACGGCCGAGACCAACGACAAGTCGGCCAGCCAGCTGCTGAGCCTCAACGGCTGACCGCCGAGCCCGACGCAACCGCCTCCCCAAAGGAACCGCCATGATCAATTCCCTGTGGATCGCCAAGACCGGCATGTCCGCCCAGCAAACCCAGCTGGATGTCATCTCGCACAACCTGGCCAACGTCTCCACCAACGGCTACAAGCGCAACAACGCGGTCTTCGAAGACCTGATCTACCAGAACCAGCGCCAGGTCGGCGCGCAGACCACCGAGCAGAACCAGTTGCCCACCGGCCTGCACCTGGGCCTGGGCGTGCGCACGGTGGCCACCAGCCGCAACTTCACGCAGGGCAGCCTGCAGCAGTCCAACAACAACCTGGACGTGGCGATCAACGGCAACGGTTTCTTCGAAATCACCCAGCCCGACGGCACCATCGGCTACACCCGAGACGGCTCGTTCCAGCTGGACGCGCAGGGCCGCATGGTCACCTCCAGCGGCCTGCCGGTGGCCAACGGCATCACCGTGCCCGCCAACGCCACGGCCATCAGCATCAGCACCGAGGGCGTGGTCTCCGCCACCGTGCCGGGCAGCACCGCGCCCCAGCAGCTGGGCAGCATCGCGATGGCCAGCTTCATCAACCCGGCCGGCCTCGAGCCCATCGGGCAAAACATGTACAAGGAATCGGCCGCGTCCGGCCAGCCCCAGCAGGGCACGCCGGGCACGAACGGCCTGGGCTACATGCGCCAGGGTTTCCTCGAAACCTCCAACGTGAACGTGGTGGAAGAGCTGGTGACCATGATCCAGACCCAGCGCGCCTACGAAATGAATTCCAAGGCCATCCAGACATCGGACCAGATGCTGGCCAAGCTCGCGCAGCTTTGAAGCGCAACGCCGACCGTTCCCACGAAGAACGCCCACGCCCCCACCGCTTGTTGCAGGATTCCGCCATGCGTACCGCCTCCTTCCTCCGCTCGTCCCCCCTGCCGGCGCCGTCCGCGCGCCTGGCCGCCGTCGCCGGCCTCGTGCTGCTGTGCACCGGCTGCGCCACGCTGTCGC
>NZ_BAAJYS010000254.1:0-5196 GCF_057543315.1 Acidovorax sp. KPB24-07 | reverse complement strand
CCGGGCCGAGACCCGGCCCCGAAACCCAAACCAGCAAGCTACTATAAAAAACAATAGCAGCCAGACCAATGAACACTAGGGCATAAAGCCCAAAAGACATCAAAAACCCATGCTCACCGTCCAAAACCTCCACCAGTACTACGGCGGCTCCCACATCCTGCGCGACGTGAGCCTCACCGCCCCCCCCGGCAAAGTCACCGTCCTCCTCGGCCGCAACGGCGTCGGCAAGACCACCCTGCTCAAGAGCCTCATGGGCCTCGTCCCCATCCAAAGCGGCACCATCACCTGGGAAGGCCACCCCATCCAGTCCAGGACCCCCTACGACCGCGCCCGCGCCGGCATCGGCTTCGTCCCGCAGGGCCGCGAGATCTTCGGCCGCCTCACCGTCGAGGAAAACCTGCGCATGGGCCTGGCCTACAAGAGCGGCTCCACCCCCGTGCCGCCCCATCTGTACGAACTCTTTCCGGTGCTCAAGCAGATGCTCGGCCGCCGCGGCGGCGACCTGTCGGGCGGGCAGCAGCAGCAGCTCGCCATCGCGCGGGCGCTGGCGCCCAGCCCGCGCCTGCTGATCCTGGACGAGCCCACCGAAGGCATCCAGCCCAGCATCATCAAGGACATCGGCCGCGTCATCCGCCAGCTGGCCGACCACGGGCTGGACGGGCATCCGGTGTCCATCCTGCTGTGCGAGCAGTACTACGACTTCGCCGAGGAGCTGGCCGACGAGTACCTCGTGATGGAGCGCGGCGAAGTCATCGCCCGGGGCCCGGGCAGCGAGATGCAGGCCAAGGGCATCCGCCACCTCGTGGCGATCTGAACCCGCGCCCTAAGCCGGCTGCGCCGTGGCCGCCCCGGCATCCCCCGGCGGCGAAACCAGCCCCTCCACCAGGAGCTGCGTGAACGTGTCGTGCAGGGGCGATGCCGCTGCCTGGGCCACCGTGGCGATGCCCAGCTGGTAGGCGATGCGGGGGCGGAACGGGCGCGAGGCGATCGCACCGTGCGGGCAGTGCTGCGCCAGCAGGGCGTTCACGATGGAAACGCCCAGCCCCTGGGCCACGTGGGCGCAGGCCTCGCTGATGGAGTGCACCTCCAGGGCCACGCGCGGCTGCACCCGCCGCTGGCGAAACGCCATGTCGATGTCGTGGCGTATCTGCCGCTGCCGGCCCAGCAGGATCAGGCTGGCGTCGATCAGGTCGGTGGCGCCGACCTCGTTCAGGTGTTCCAGCGGGTGGCCCTTGGGCATGATGCACACGGCCTCGGAGTCGAGGCGGGCGCGGGTGGCGAGCCCGGGCATTTCCATGGGCAGCCGCACCAGCCCGATGTCCGCATCGCGGCTGAGCAGTGCGCGCTCCGCGTCGTTGTACGAGCCCGACAGCACTTCCAGCACCACATCGGGATGGGCCTGCATGAAGCGCCGGGCCAGCACGGGCATGAGCGTGGTCGCCAGGGTGCTGGGCACGGCCACCTTGAGCAGCCGGCGCTTGAAGCCGCCCAGGCGCAACTGCTCGGCATGGCGGCGAAAGCACTGGGCCGAGTCCATCAGGCCCTGGGCGTCATGCAGCAGCGCGTGGGCTTCGGCGGCGGGGCTCAGGCGGCCTTTCTCGCGCACGAACAGGCGCAGGGCCAGGTCCTCCTCCAGCTGGGCCAGCAGCCGGCTGATGGCGGGCTGCGACAGGCCCAGGCGCTCGGCCGCGCCGGTGGTGGAGCCGCTGAGCATGATGGCGTGGAAGGCTTCGAGTTGCTTGAAGTTCATGGGCATGGAACGGTGCGCCGGCCCCCGGGATGCGCGCGCCGCGAACGGGCGCGCGGGGCCGTCCCGCATCTTTGCACCGCTCGCGCCCCGGCGCAAACATGCGGTCCGCTGCATAGGGTCATCCGCCTTTGTCATAGCGTTGTGGCGAAGGACCCCGCTCCACAGAATCGGCAGCGTCATCCGCCAACACCGGCACGACGCCACCCCAAGGAGCAAGACGTTATGAGGCCCCCATTTCCCTTCGCACTGGCTGCCAGCGGCCTGTTCTTATCGGCCGCGCCGCCCGCTTGGGCGCAGGACCTGCAGGCGTACGGCCAGGTGCGACTGAGCATCAACCATGTCAAGACCGGCAATGCGGGCTCGGTGACGGAAGAGCGCGACAACGCGTCGCGCCTGGGCTTTTGGGGCAAGGAGGACCTGGGCGACGGCATGGCCGCCCTGTTCGGCGTGGAGATGGGGCTGGACGCGGACACCGGAGCCGCCACCACGCCCGCCTACCGCAACAGCTACGTGGCATTGCGCGGCAGCGCGGGGACGTTGGCGCTGGGCCGGCTGGATTCCGCCAATCCGACCGGATCGCCCCTGTATTCGCAGGTCACGCGCATCACCTCGTTCGCCGCCAACGACGCCGGGGCCACGGCCATCGGCACGTCCATTCTTAATGCACGCAACCGTACCTCCAACGCGGTGGGCTACCAGAGCCCCACCTGGGGCGGCGTCAACGTGCGGGCCCGCTACTACCTGCGCGGCGACACCCGGACGCCCGATCAGGAAAACGGCGCCAAGTCGCTCGACCTGGGGCTGAACTACGCGGCCGGGCCCTGGTCGGCGGGCATCGGCTACGGCCGGGACACGCGCCCGGGCGGCCTGCTGGCCAACGAGTTTTCGAGCAAGTGGCAGGTGGCGGTGCGCTACGACTTCGGTGCCATCGAGCCCTATGTGCTGCTGGGCCGCGATGCCTATGCGAAGGCCTCGGCCACCGCGCGCACCGATGTCGATTACTGGCTGGTGGGCAGCCGGTTCTCCGCCGGCCCGCACGCGCTGGTGGTCAACGTGATGCAGCGGGACGTGCAGGCCTCCGTGCGGGGCCTTCGCAAGCGCCAGCAGGTGGCGTATACGTATGCGCTGTCCAAGCGCACGGAGTTGCAGGCGTTCATCGACCGCGACGGAATCGATTCGAGCCGCAGCAATGTGGCGGTGCGCGCCGTGGGCGCAGGAGTGCGACATGATTTCTAAGGCAAGCTGTGCGGCCCTGCGGGCCTTCTTTTCGCGCCCCGTTTCCGGGCACCGGGTCCGGCCGTTGCTGGCGGCCGGGCTGGCGGGCCTGGCCCTGTGGGGGGCGGGCGCCCATGCGGCGCCGGCCGCCGAGTTTCCCGACAAGCCCGTGCGCATCGTGATTCCGTTTCCGGCGGGGGCCGCGGCCGACACGGCCATGCGGGTGGTGGCACGCAAGATGTCGGAACAGTGGCGCCAGCCGGTCATCATCGACAACCGGCCCGGGGCGGCCGGCTTCCAGGCGGTCGCATCGGCACCGCCCGACGGCCACACGCTGCTGATGGGGGCGGGCTCGGGCATGGTGACGGCACCGCTGCTGTCCAGCAAGCTCACGTACAACCCGTCGCGCGACTTCGTGCCCGTGGGGCGGGTGGTGGTCAACGTGCCCATCCTCACCACGCACCCGAGCCTCAAGGTCCGCACGGTGCAGGAACTCATCGCGCTGGCCCGCAAGGACCCCGGCGCGCTCAATTACAGCACCAGCGGCAACGGCAGCCCGGGGCACCTGTCGATGGAGTTGTTCCAGGCCGCCACGGGCACGCGCATGGTGCAGATCCCGTACAAGGGGGGTGGCCCGGCGGTGAACGAGCTGGCGGGCGGGTACGTGCAGTTGGGCATCAACGCCGTTCCCAGCGTGGCAGCGCAGATCAAGGCCGGCAAGCTCGTGCCGCTGGCGGTGGCCAGCGCGAAGCGTTCGCGCGCCTTCCCCGAAGTGCCGACCATGGCCGAGGCCGGTTTGAAGAACTTCGAATACGACATCTGGTATGCGCTGTTCGCTCCCGCGGGCACGCCGGCGGACCGGGTGCAGAACATCAGCAAGGTGCTCGGCGCAGCGCTGAACGATGCCGAGGTGACCGCCCTGCTCGTGGCGCAGGGGGCCGAGCCTGCACCCACCACACCGCAGGAGCTGGCGCGCTTCATGCAGGAAGACACGGCCCGCTGGGCCAGGCTGGTCAAGGACCGCAACCTCAAACTCGACTGAGGCGAGCCGTCCATGAACACGATGACGATTCCGTCGGCGGACGCCGCCGCCAGCGCCGCCACCACCACTACCGCCGCAGCCAGCGGCGTGACCCGGCACACCTGCTGGGTCTCCATGCGCGACGGGGTGCGCCTGGCCACCGACGTGTACCTGCCGGCCCCCGGCGCCGGCCCGCTGCCGGTGTTGCTGGAGCGCACGCCCTACGGCAAGGATGCCGAAACCCGGCGCGAGCGCACGGCGGCCGACCCCCGGCCGATGCGCCGCGGTGAAGTGGCCGAGCGGTTCGCTCAGGAGGGCTACGCGGTGGTGGTGCAGGACTGCCGCGGCCGCTTCGGCTCCGAAGGGCAGTTCACCAAATACCTGGGCGAGGCCCACGACGGCGCCGACACCATGGCATGGATCACGGCGCAGCCCTGGTGCAACGGCGCGGTGGGCACCTACGGGCTGTCGTATGCCGCCCACACCCAGACCGCGCTGGCCAGCCAGCGGCCCGCGGGGCTCAAGGCCATGTTCCTCGAATGCGGCGGCTTCGCCAACGCCTACCGCGGCGGCATCCGCCATGGGGGCGCGTTCGAGATGAAGCAGGCGGTCTGGGCGCTGCGCAATGCCCTCAGCGGCAGCAACCGCATCGGGGAAGCGGCACGCCAGGCGCTGGAGCAGGCCGACATCGGCGAATGGTTCCTGCGCCTTCCTTGGACGCGGGGCGACTCGCCCCTGCAGTGGGCGCCCGAGTACGAGGACTATCTTTTTGGGCAATGGGAGCGCGGCCGCTTCGACGACCACTGGCGCCAGCCCGAGCTGTATGCGGCAGGGCACTACGCCGCGTTCGAGGGCGTGGCCGTCCTGCTGATGTGCGGCTGGTGGGACCCGTACGCCCAGACCACCACCGACAACTATCTCGGCCTTTCGCAGCGCACGCACGGCGACGTGCGCATGGTGCTGGGCCCCTGGACCCACGGCGAGCGCAGCGTGCCGTATGCGGGCGACGTGGACTTCGGGCCCGATGCGGTGCTCGACGGCACGCTGGCACCCGACTATGTGCAGATGCGGCTCGCCTGGTTCAACCACTGGCTGCGCGGGCAGCCCCTGCCCGAGGGGCAGGCCGATGCCGTGCGCTACTTCCGCATGGGCGGGGGATCGGGGCGGCGCACGCCCGAAGGCCGGCTCGACCACGGCGGGGCCTGGCGCC
>NZ_BAAJYS010000253.1:0-5281 GCF_057543315.1 Acidovorax sp. KPB24-07 | reverse complement strand
ATCCGCCGCAGCACGGGGCGCGGACAGGGCGTTGCCGATGGCCTCGGCCGTGGTGGCCAGCGGCGCCTGCAACCGCTCGGGCTCCAGGTGGCCGCGGCGCAGCAGCAGCATGGTCTTCACGGCCGTGAGCTGGGCGAGCAACTGGTAGCAGTGCACCTGCAGCCGTTCCAGGGGTTCGAGCGGCGGGCGCACGGCGCGCGGCTCCGACAGCGACCGCTGCGTGGCCTGCACCAGGGCCGAGAGACTGTCGTAGGCCTCGCGCCGCGCCAGCCGCCAGGCCAGCTCGGGCGCGTTGTCCACGGCCTGCAATTGCCCCAGGGCCAGCGCCTCGCGCGCATGCAGCGCCTGAGCGGCCAGGGTGCGCGACACGAGGGCGGGGATCTGCGTGCGCTCCCACGAGGGCAGCACATAGGAAAACGCCCAGGCCACGCCGGTGCCGATCAGGGTATCGGCCAGCCGCTCGAACAGCGCGAAGGCCGTGCTGCTGCCCGCATGCAGCATGTGCGACTGCACCAGCCCGAGCACGGTGGCCGCCACCGCGGTGATGAGGTAGCGCCGCACGGCAAAGCCATGGGCCACGGCCTGCGCCAGCGTGAGGCACACGATCAGGCCCAGCGCGGTGGGGTGCATGGACAGCAGCCCCAGCGCCAGCACGCAGCCCAGCAGCGTGCCGGCCACGCGGCTGTTGCGCCGCTCCAGGGTCTGCGCCAGGCTGCCGCGCAGCACCACCACGATGGTCAGCAAAATCCAGTAGGCGTGCGTGCCCCAGGGCAGTGCCTGCGCCACCGCGTAGCCCACACCCATGGCCAGCGCCGCGCGGATGGCATGGCGCAGCGGCGGCGCATCCCAGCGCCACAGGCCGTTGAACGGATGCCACGACCACGCGGTGGGGCTCACGAACATCTGCCAGTTCGCGCGCACCACGGCCAGGTTGGGCTCGGCCTCGCCGCGGGCCAGGGCGATCATGCGCAGCGCCTCGTCGTTGATGTGGCCGATGCGGTCCGCCAGCCCGCGCGCCAGGAGGCGGGGCGACGGGTTGGCGCTCTCCGGTCCGGGCTGGGGCTGAGGCACTTCGTCCCAGCGCAGGGCCGCCAGGTGGGGCCGGTGGTCGGCGAAGGCGGTGGGCCTGCGGCCGATGAGCATGGCATCGGCCAGGCGCTCCATCTCGTCGGCCACGTGGTGCAGCACGTCGCGCAGCCCGACCACCACGGGCGCATGGCCGGGGTGGGCCTTGAGCGTGTCCAGGTCCAGCTCGCAGGCCAGCAGGTGGTCGCGCATCTCCAGCACCAGCAGCAGCATGCCGGCCAGCCGCTGGCGCCGCGGCGTGCGGGGCGACTCCAGCACGATGTTGCGCGCGGCCTGCAACTGCTCGGCCAGGGCCGCCTGCCGGTGCAGCAAGGCCCCCGCCAAGGCGGGCGCGGGCGGGCCCTGCAGATCGACGGGCGTGAATTGCCGTGCCTGCACGCGCATCAGCGCGGCGAGCGCCAGCAGCGCATCCGCCACCGACTGCACGCGGTAGCGCGCGTTGAGCGCATGGTTGGCCACCACCGAATACACCACATACAAAGCCGCCCCCAGCGCGAAATGCCCGGTGGTGGCCAGCGCCGCCGTCAACGGGTCCACGCCCGGCGTGGGCGGCACGGCCATGGAGAACACCATGGAGAACATCAAGGCCACCGCGATCGGCACGCCGCGCTTGCCCCAGGCCATGCCAGGAACGCGACGAAGCTGGCTGGCACGATCAGCATTCCCAGGGCCAGCTCCGACGGGTGCAGCATCTGCACCCCGAAAAAGAGCGGCACGCCCAGCAGGGGCGCCGGCAGCATTTGCCAGAACTTGCCCCGCGCCGGGCCGGGCAGGTCGGGCGGCGCCGTAACGATGACCCCGACCGACGCCGAGGCGGCGGCCGCCGCGCCCAGCCACCCGTGCACCCCGGCCGAGATGAGCAGCAGGCCGAAGGCCACCGACAGGCCGTTGAAGACATAGTGGCTCAGCGCCACGCGCAAGGCGGCCCGCAGGCGGTGTTCCGGAGAGATCCTCATAAGCCGGCGAGCGTACCGCAGCACTGCGTACCGCGGCGTCAGGCAGCGCCCCATTCGCGGGGCCGCCGGGTAACATCGGCCACCCCGTCGCCGCCCGGCCCGCCCCATGTCGCCACCCACCCCGCCGCCGCTCCATCGCACTTGGTCCCCTGCCCCGCGCCGCACACCCTGGTCGGTGTTGCGAGGGCTCGCCGCGCTGTGCGCAGCGGCCGTGCTGTGCGGCTGCGCGGGGGTGACGGTGTCGTCGATGTCACCGCGCGAATACCTGTCGCAGCGGCGCGGCGACGTGCTCACCAGCGGCCGGGTCAGCGAGGCCACCGAAGAGGTGCTGCGCGTGATCGGCAGCGATGCCGATACCTGCGCGGACGACCTGGCCGACTGCCGCAACCAGCTGGCCGCCTCGAACGGCATCAGCGAGGAGCAGCGCCTGTCGGCGCTGGCCGAGGTCTGGCTGCAGGTGGGCCTCGAAGGCGAACGCGACCGCAACGCGCCGCTGCCGCCGGACGAGGCGCTCGATGCCTGGATGGAATCGGCCCGCCACGCCTGGGCCTATCTGTTTTTCACGCAGCGCTCCCCCGGCGAGCGCGCGTTCGAGGACCGGCAGACGCAGGTGCGCGACTACTACAACTTCGCCACGCAGCGCGTGGTGACCCTGCTGTTCCAGCGCTACCGCGCCGAAGGGCGCCGGTCGGATGAGGTGCGCACCCTCGGCGCCTGGCGGATTTCCAGCGACGCCTCGGACATCCGCCTGCCCAGCGACGCCCCGCTGCCCGAGGAACTGATCCCGGCCACCACGCTGCGGTTTTCCGGCGTTCGCAACACCTACCGGCGCGATGGCTTCGGCACGGAGCTGGTGGCGGCGTCCGCCCCCGAGCCGGGCGAGCGAGCGCCCGCACCGTTCAAGGAAATGCCCTACCCCGCAGCCACCGCGCTGCTGCGGTTTCCCGGCAAGACGCTGGGCGAGGTACTGCGCACGCAGGAGGTGCAGGTGGCGATCTACGACCCCTACCATACCGCGCGGGTGGAACTGGGCGGGCAGCAGGTGCCGCTGGCGGGCAACTTCACCGCGGGGTACGGCCTGTGGCTGGCGCGCTCGGGCTTTGCCACGCAGGCCATGCGCACCCTGCTGGGCTGGAGCGACCGGCTGGACGCGCCGCGCATCCACCTCATGCAGCCCTATGACCCGAACCGCCGCACCATCGTCATGCTGCACGGGCTGGCCAGCAGCCCCGAGGCATGGATCAACGTGGCCAACGAGGTTCTGGGCGATGCGCAGTTGCGGGACGCCTACCAGGTGTGGCAGGTGTACTACCCCACCAATGCGCCGCTGGCCCTCAACCAGCACGACATCCGGGAGGCCCTGTTGCAGACGCTGGCGCACTTCGATCCCGACGGCACGGCGCGCGCATCGCGCGACATCGTGCTGGTGGGCCACAGCATGGGCGGCGTGCTGGCGCGGCTGCTGGTGTCGGAATCGGGCGGCACGCTGTGGGACCAGGTCATCGGCCGCCCCGTGCTGCCCCCGCAAGACCTGGCCCGGCTGCGTGAGGACCTGGGCCCCTTCCTGGTGTTCCATCCCCTGCCGCAGGTGACCCGGGCGGTCTTCATCGCCGCGCCCCACCGGGGAACGCCGTTCGCCAACAAGACCCTCTCGCGCTGGCTGGCCAACATGGTGACGCTGCCGCTGGCCGTGCTGGAGCGCTTCGGCGATGCCACCCGCGTGCTGGCCAGAGCCCATGCCGCGCAGCCCGTCGAGGGCGGGGTGCCGCCGCGCCTGCCCAACAGCATCGACAACCTGGGCGACACCGATCCGTTCGTGCGCGCGGCCGCCGACCTGCCGATCGGCCCGGGCGTGCGCTACCACTCCATCATGGGCCGCGAAGACCCAGGCACCCCGCTCGCGCAGTCGAGCGATGGCATCGTGCCCTACGGCAGCGCCCACCTGGCAGGTGCCGAGTCGGAGCTGGTGCTGACCTCGCACCACAGCGTGCAGGAGAACCCCCGGGCGATCCTGGAGATCCGCCGCATCCTGCGCGAGGCGCTCGCGGCCGAGGCGGTGCGCTGAAAGGCGAGCGCTGCATCCCGAGCCCCACCGCTGGCACCCATGCCCGATGGAAAAGAATCAGCCAACCGCAGACTTCAGCCGCAGCGCCATTCAGCGAAAAACAATCTTTGGCCGTTCTGAACCGTGGGGGCGACACCGATGCCGAGCATCTGAACGGGCTGAGCGGGGAAAGGCCCCGTCCTGCATTTCTGCTGCGCATCGAAGAAAGTCGCATCCCGCACCTGGCGGCGGGTCGGACTGGTCGTGTTGGGCCCGAGGCCGGAGGCCGTGATCGTTTGTCCGCTTTGGGCAAGAACAGGGGTGGTACTCAACGCGGCAAGCAGAGCGAGCCCAGCCGTGACGAACGCGCCAGATTTGAAGACGGGTGAAAGAAGAAGCATGGATTCCCTTGTATTTGAGTTGCAGGCCCAACACTAAAGCCAACCACCCAGGCGAGACAGGCCGCATGCGAAGCCTTTGTTCAGCCGGCGAATCCAACCGACCACGTCGCCGAGCGCGCGTCTGGCCGCAATATTTGCAATCTGCCAGGCGAGCGCCTCGGTACCGGGCAATCACTCCATCACCGCCGGGCCAGGCGCACCTCGTTCGTGCCCTGGGCCGCGCCGCTTTGCGGCACCTGTTCGCCGGTGCGGTCGGTCACCTCGGCCAGGCGCGCGGCGAGCTGCTCGGGCACATCGGGCCCAATGCCCAGATGCACCCCCTGCGTGAGCGTGACGTGCGCCGCCTCGAAGGTGCCGGCGCCCGCGCACAGGATGGTGCGCGTGGGCGCGCTTTCGTGCGCCAGCACCAGCATGGCCGGCACCACGGCCTCGGGCTTGAGCGCGGCCAGCACCTCCTCGGGCATCAGGCCCTCGGTCATGCGGGTGGCGGCGGTGGGCGCGAGCGCGTTCACGTGGATGCCGTGCTTGGCCCCTTCGATGGCGAGCGTCTGCATCAGCCCGACCTGGGCCAGCTTGGCGGCGCCGTAGTTGGCTTGGCCGAAGTTGCCGTACAGGCCGGTGGACGAGGTCGTCATCACGATGCGGCCGTATTGCTGCGCCACCATGTGCGCCCACACGGCCTTGCAGCAGTGGACCGCGCCCATCAGGTGCACATCCACCACGAGGCGGAAATCGTCCATGTCCATCTTGCCGAACGACTTGTCGCGCAGGATGCCGGCGTTGTTGACCAGGAT
>NZ_BAAJYS010000252.1:0-5316 GCF_057543315.1 Acidovorax sp. KPB24-07 | reverse complement strand
GCACAATATCCACTAGGGCATGTTGCTATTAAATGGATAGCGCCCTTTTGCCGGTGCTGCAGGGCTGATGGTGCCGGGCTGGAGCGGCGTCTGCGTCAGGCCACCCGCGCTTCGATGCGCGCGGCACGTGTCATGGTCAACGCTATTCGAGAACGGATGCAAATTTCGGGAAATGAAGAGTGGCTGACGCGACCGCTCGACAAGGCGAGAGCAGAGGATTGCCGAACCCAGCAAACCAAGCGTGGGTTTCTCTCCACGACCCAGCAGTGGTTGCCCAGGCCCGCAGCATTCCAGTCCCTCAGCCGTCGCCGGCAGGTCGGCTTTCGGCAGGTCGTGTCAGCCGGTCTCAGTGTGCAGGGAACGCCAGCAGGTACTCCCAGCTCATGCTGGTGGTGCGTGGGTCATTGGCCACCGGCACGCGGCGGATCGCCAGCAACTGATTGATGCCCGCCGTGGGCGTGACCGTCGCAGTGCCGTCTTCAGCCGTCGTGACGGGCGCCCCCTTCTCGCCCAGCGACAGCCGGATGCCGGCGATGGGTTTTCCATCGAACAGCACGCGCACACGCATGGGTTGGCCTGCATCGGGCGTGTCCGCCTCCAGGGCCACGATCTCGAACTGTTGCCCCAGTTCCTTCTTTGCGATCACGCCCCACTGGATGATGGTCTTGTGGTACTTGAGCGCATGCACACCACTGGTGGCGCCGGGGTTCTCGGTCATGGGCTTGTTCATCATCTGGCCACCCTCGACCTTGCTGAAGAAACCGTTGTCGAAGTGGGCCGCCAGCAACGCGGCCTGGCGCTCGGGCTTCACGCGCACCCCATCGGGCCGCGGTTCCACCGCCACGTCGATCTTGCGGCCACGGCGATCGAAGGCCTGCAGGCTCTTCAGCTTGTGAGCGGGGTAGGTCTCCAACTGGCCTTCGTGCCCGCCGAACTGCACGAGGTAGCCGCCGCTGGCATCAGGCTCCAGCCAGACGTTGTGGGCCTGCACGGAGCCCAGGCCCAGGGCCAGCGCTGTGATGGCCAGCAGGCGCAGGAGTGGTGTCGGGGTGGTGGTCTTCATGGCGTTCTCCTGGATTGCCTGAGCTTCCTGGATCGGGTGGTCACAGGTCAGAATTGCAGCTTGGTGCCGAGCTTGAAGGTCCGCGGCGCACCGGGTGCGAAGACCTGCGTGCCTCCGATGACCGAGGCCGAGGTGGCATAGGCCTTGTCGCTCACGTTGGCGATGGCGGCGTAGATCTCATAGCGGTTGGCGACTCGGTACGCAGCGCTCAGGTCCACCGTGGCATAGCCGCCATAGCCCACGCTGTTGTCGGCGTTCACCGCATAGGCGCCCACCCGGCGCCAGGTGGCAGTGGTGGACCAGTCCGCGGCAGGCCGCCAGGTGGCGCTCACCGTGGCCATGTAGCGCGGCACGCCGGCCACCTGCTTGCCGATGAGGGCCGCATTGCCGTTCTCGGTGATGCGCGAATGCGCGCTGCCCCAGGTGAGGGCCAGGTCCACGTCGCGGTGTGCTGCCCACAGGGCGCTGGCCTCCACGCCGCTGCGCCGCGTGGCGCCATTGTTCTCGTACACGCCGGGGGCCACGGTGCGGATCTCGTCGGAGGAGGTGAGGCGGAAGGCCGCTACATCCAGCACCAGGCCCTGCACGGGCTTGAACTGCGCACCCACCTCGGTCTGGCGAAAGACGTTGGGGTCGAGCGTGGCGGCGCCCAGTGCGTACTTGGCGAAGGTGCTGGGCAAGGCAAAGCCCTCGGCCCAGCTGGCGCGCAGCTGCACGCCCGGTGCGACGTCGGATCGCACGCCCAGCTTGGGGCTGGCATGGGACATCCTGGCCAGCGGGCCGCAGGGGTCGGTACCCGTCTCGGCACCATTGCGCTCGCAATTGCCGGTGAAACGGTCCCAGCGCAGGCCGGCCGAGGGTTTGAACAGAGGGTGGATGGGCGCCTCGATCTCTCCGAAGGCCGAGACACTGTTCAGCTTCGAGGTGCGGTTGTTGATGGCAGGGGCCAGGCGCGCACGGTTGTCCAGCCCGTCGAAGTACAGGTAGTCGGTGGCTTCGCGGAAAGTCTCCAGCCCGGCCACCCAGTTCAGCAGGGTTCCTGCCACCGGGGTGCGGCCGTTCAGGCTGGTGCCCGCACCATGGACATTGCGGTCGTAAGTCTCCTCGCGCTGGCGCCAGGTGGTGGCATTGACCGGGCGGCTGAACCAGCGTGTGAAGTCCTGCTGCGTGGTGTAGGCAAACGTCAGCAGCTTCACGTCGGGCGAGAGTGCGTAGTTCACGTCCGCGCGCAGCGTGGCGAAGTGCTTGTTGGCGCCATCGTTCATGGCGCGCGGGTCCTTGCCATAGGGGTTCTGCGCGAACTGCGCGGCCGTGACGTAGCCGGGCGAATCGCCATCGGCCTCGTGCCAGCGGCCCGACAGCGCTACGTCCAGGTCGGCGCTGATGCGCTTGCTCCAGCGGCCTGCCAATGTGCTGCGGTGATCGTCCGACTGTGCCCGGAAGCCATCGGTGCGGTCGTGCTGCGCCGCCAGGTTCAGGTATTCCCCCTCACCCAGTTTGAGACCCCATGCGCCTTGCAGATCCACCGTGCTGTGGGAGCCGAGACTCGCATCCACCTCCCGGTACTCTCCACGCTTGCGCGTCTCTATCGCCATCAGCCCGGCGCGATTGAAGTTGCCGTACAGCGCCGATACGGGGCCCTTGTAGAGCGTGAAGCGCTCGATCTCCAGCGGCACGATGACATTGAGGTCCACATACCCATCGGCGTGCGACATGGCTTCGTTCAGCGGAATACCGTCGAGCACGACGCCCACGTCGCCGCCATGCCCACCACCGCCAAAGCCGCGCATCACGATGGTGTCGGCCACGCCCGAGAGCTGGTAGTTCTGCACGTTCATTCCGGGCACATGGCGCAGCAGCTCTGTCGGCTGGCTCACATGCTTGTCGGCGATCTCTTCGCTGTCGAAGCTCGTGCTGGAATAGGCGGAGGCAGCCCCCTGAAGCGCCTGACCTTTGATCTCGATGGAGTCCAGGGTGGGCGAGGCTTGCTGAGCCGCGGCACACTGGGCTCCGAGGGCCAGCACCATGGCGGCGTACAGGGGTCGACCATGCAGATTGCTGGCCTGGTGCAGGAAGGGACCTCGTGTCATGGGTTTTGCGGTATGAAATGAAGACGCAGGACCGGTGGGCCACGCAGGGTCCATCCCGATCATGGGTCTCGTGCAGTTGCGTCATATGCCCGCGCAGGATGTCGCGGATGGCGCCATGGCGTTGCAGCGCAGTTCCAAGGCTCGCCGAGTATGAAGAACTGCCGTTTGATCTTCAATACGCCGGATGGCGTATCGCAGCCCCCAGCCGAGGCCCAGGTTCATCCAGGCGCCCAGCGGTGGAGCAGCGGCAGCGGGACCCGGCTGGCGCGGCCTGCGGGGCGCCGAGTGAGCACCTCCTTCATGGAGGCGAAGGCATCGTGCCCGTTGTTGTGGCCGAGGCAGCCGCCATGCGCGGCGACAAGGCCAGTTGCCGCTTACGCCTTCACATCAACCACCGGTTCGAAGCCCCCAAAGATCATGCGTTTACCGTCAAAGGGCATGGGCAGGTTGCCAGGAACTGAGGGGTCCATGCGCGGGTCTTCCATCATCTTCTTCATCCCTGCATCGCGCGTGGCCTTGTCTGGCCATTCAACCCAGGAAAAAGCCACCGTCTCCTCTGCCGTGGCCTGCACCGCTCTGCGGAAATCGGTGACCTTGCCGTCCGGGACATCGTCGCCCCAGCACTCGATCACGCGGATCGCCCCCAACTCGATGAATATGGGGTCGAGCGTACGGGCATGCTCGATGAACTTTTGCTTGTTGGCGGTAGGGACTGCGATCACGAAACCATCGATGTACGACATGTCATCACTCCTGTTGGATTGATCGTTGGCGCGCTCGTTGGGGCATGCTCCGTATTCCATCCGCTGGCGGCAGGAACCAAGTCGATCGGCAGGACGGACCGGGGGCAACGGGTTCTGAGAGGCGCAAGAACCGCGCAAAAGCCTATCGCTTCCGACAGCGCGGCCCTCTCAGGATAGACCCTCGGGACGCAGACCACTGCCGCTGCAAGATTCTTCAATCATGCCGTGGGCTGGCCGGCCTGTACACGGACCATGAATGAAGGCGCGCCGTGGTCCGGGCGAGTGGCGCCGTGCGCATCAAGCCTCGGACACCGCCGCCACTTCCACCACGCAGTCGTAGAACGTGGGCGCCGCACCGATGTCGGACAGGGCCTGGCTGGTCAGCTCGTTCACGTTGGTGCCGTTCACGCCGAACTTGCGCCACCAGATGCCCAGGCCGTTCACCACGCCGGGGCGGGCGCGGCCGTTCACGGCGGCGTGGCATTCGTAGCTGCCGCGGTCGTTGAACACGCGCACCCGCGTGCCGTCGGCGATGCCGCGCGGGGCGGCGTCGTCGGGGTGGATCTCCAGCACCGGCTGCGTCTCGATGTTTCGCAGGCTCTGCACGTTCACGAAGGTGGAGTTCAGGAAGTTGCGCGCGGGCGGCGAGATCATGGCCAGCGGGTAGCGGCCGCCGGGCTGCGGCAACTCGTGGTTGGGCACGTGCACCGGCACGGGCGGCAGGCCCTGGGCCGCCAGCCGCTCGCTGTAGAACTCGCACTTGCCCGACGGCGTGTGAAAGCCGCCCTCGGCGAACGGCGCATCGGGCAGGGGCAGGGGCGCGAAGCCCACTTCCAGCAGTTGCCCGAAGTCGATGCGATCGCCGTAGGCCTGGCGGCACAGGGCCTCGTCGCTGTCGGCAAAGCAGGGCTCGGTATAGCCCATGCGCTCGGCCAGGTCGCGGAAGATGCGGGCGTTGGAGCGCGACTCGCCCAGCGGCGCGATGGCCGGGCGGTTGAGCAGCACGTCGGTGTGGCCGTAGGAGACGTGCACGTCCCAGTGCTCGAGCTGCGTGGTGGCGGGCAGCAGGTAGTCGGCGTAGTCGGCCGTGTCGGTGCGAAAGTGCTCCAGCACCACGGTGAACAGGTCGTCGCGGGCGAAGCCCCGGGCCACCTGCGCGGAGTCGGGCGCCACGGCCACGGGGTTGCTGTTGTAGACCACGACGGCCTCGATCTTCGGGCCGAACTCCGGCGAGGCTTCGCGCAGAAGGTCGTCGCCGATGGTCACCATGTTGATGGTGCGCGGCACCGGGCCCGTGTGCAGGTCGGGGCGCTGCAACTGGGCGCGCTGCACGGGAAAGTGGCCGGAGCTCGACAGCAGCAGGCCGCCTGCGCGGTGGCGCCAGGCGCCGGTGAGTGCAGGCAGGCAGGCCACGGCGCGC
>NZ_BAAJYS010000251.1:0-5323 GCF_057543315.1 Acidovorax sp. KPB24-07 | reverse complement strand
CGCGCCGCGGTCTCAGGCCGGCGCCTGCGCCGGGACGCCGTCGCCGCGCGGCGCATCGGGTTCGGTGTCCAGCGTGGCGGCGTGCACGGCCGCCTCTTCCTCGGACAGCAGCGCGCCCTCCCACTTGGCCACCACCGCGGCGGCGATCGAGTTGCCCACTGCGTTGGTCGCCGAGCGGCCCATGTCGAGGAAGGTGTCCACCCCGAGGATCAGCAGCAGGCCGGCCTCGGGAATGTTGAAGTGGTTGAGCGTGGCGGCGATCACCACCAGCGAGGCGCGCGGCACGCCCGCCATGCCCTTGGAGGTCAGCATCAGGATCAGCAGCATGGTCACCTGCGTCTCCAGCGGCAGGTGGATGCCGTAGGCCTGCGCGATGAACAGCGTGGCGAACGTGCAATAGATCATCGAGCCGTCGAGGTTGAACGAGTAGCCCATCGGCATCACGAAGCTGGAGATGCGGCGCTTCACGCCGAACCGGTCCAGCGCGTCCAGCAGCTTGGGGTAGGCCGCTTCCGAGCTGGCCGTGGCGAACGACAGCAGGAACGCCTCGCGGATGTTGCGCAGCAGCACGATGATGCGCCGGCCCAGGGCCAGGTAGCCGGCCAGGATCAGCACGGCCCACAGGATCACCAGCGCCAGGTAGAAGTCGCCCATGAACACGGCGAACTTCAGCAGGATGCCCAGGCCGTTCACCGCCACGGTGGCGGCCATGGCCGCCAGCACCGCCACGGGGGCGAACTTCATCACGTAGCCGGTGATCTTGAGCATCACGTGCGACAGCTCCTCGATGCCGCGCACCAGCGTGCGGGCCTTCTCGCCCAGGCCCGCCAGGGCGATGCCGAAGAACATCGAGAACACCACGATCTGCAGGATCTCGTTGTTGGCCATGGCCTCCACGAACGAGCGCGGCACCAGGTGGTTCACGAAGTCCTTGAGCGTGAATTTGGACGTCGCCAGGTGCGAGGACTGCCCCGCATCCGGCAGCGCCAGCCCCATGCTCGCGCCCGGCTGCAGCACGTTGGCCAGCACCAGGCCCAGCAGCAGCGACACCAGCGATGCCGTGAGGAACCACCCCATGGCTTTGGCGAACACCCGGCCCACCGACGACGCATCGCCCATGTGGGCGATGCCCACCACCAGGGTGGAGAACACCAGCGGCGCGATCAGCATCTTGATGAGTCGCAGGAACACGTCCGAGGCGATGGAGATGTAGCCCGCGATGCGCGCGGCTTCCTCCGGCTGGAGCACGTTGGCGTGGATCAGGTGGCCGATCACGATGCCGAGCGCCATCGCGACGAGGATGCCGACCGCGGGCGGGAGCTTTCTTTTCTTGGGCTGCATGGGTGACAGGGCGCGGCCGGCGGGCCCCGAAAGGGGGAGCCGGCAATGCACCGATTTGGGGAAAACCCGCGATTGTGCTGCATGCGGGACGCCGCCCCGCCACCGGCCCCGCGCCCCTGCCCGGCGCGTGGCGGGCTCCTACAATCGCCGGATGACCGCCACTCCGCCCGTGCCCCCCTCCGCGCGCTCCGTGACCTTCCATGGCCTGCCCGCGCTGCAGCTGGCGCTGCCGACGGGCGAGACCGCCACCATCGCGCTGCAGGGCGCCCAGGTGCTGTCCTGGACCGGCCGCGATGGCGCCGAGCGGTTCTTCCTGAGCCCGCGCGCCGCCCTGGACGGCCACTCGCCGATCCGCGGGGGCGTTCCCGTGTGCTTTCCCCAGTTCAACCAGCGCGGCCCGCTGGCCAAGCACGGCTTTGCGCGCACCTTGCCCTGGCGGGTGGAGCGCAGCGAGGCCGATGGCGACAGCGGCGGCGAGGGCCCCGTGGCCCGCGCCGTGTTCGCGCTGGACGACACGCCCGAGACGCGGGCCTGGTGGCCCCACGGCTTCGCGGCGCGCCTCACGGTGGCGCTGTCCGCCGAACACCTTCTGCTCGACCTGTCGGTGCGCAACACCGGCACCACGGCGTGGGATTTCACCGCTGCGCTGCACGGCTACTACCGCGTGAGCGACATCGCCGCCACCCGCGTGGAGGGGCTCGATGGCTGCGCCCGCTGGGATTCGGTGGCCGACGTGCATTCGGTGCAGCAGGGCCCTGTGGCGTTCGACGGCGAATACGACTGCATCTTCTCGGCCGCGCCCGCGCCACTGCGGCTGCACGCGGGCGACCACGCGCTGACCCTCGCGCAAAGCCCGTCCTGGGGCAACACGGTGGTCTGGAACCCCGGCGCCGCGCTGTGCGCCAAGCTGGCCGACCTGCCCCCCGACGGCTACCGGCACATGGTGTGCGTGGAAGCCGCCTGCATCGACCAACCCGTGCACCTGGCGCCCGGCGCCGGCTGGTCGGGCTGGCAGCGCCTGGGGGCCGGCTGAGCCGCCCCTTCACCCGTTTCTTTCTTCGGACTTCCCATGCTTGCCAAACGCATCATTCCCTGCCTCGACGTGACCGGCGGTCGCGTGGTCAAGGGCGTCAACTTCCTCGAACTGCGCGACGCGGGCGACCCCGTCGAGATCGCCGCGCGCTACAACGGCCAGGGCGCCGACGAGCTGACCTTCCTGGACATCACCGCCACCAGCGACGGGCGCGACCTCATCCTGCACATCATCGAGGCCGTGGCCAGCCAGGTCTTCATTCCGCTGACCGTGGGCGGGGGCGTGCGCACGGTGGAAGACGTGCGCCGCCTGCTGAACGCGGGCGCCGACAAAACGAGCTTCAACTCCGCCGCCATCGCCAACCCGGATGTCATCAGCGCGGCCTCGGCCAAGTACGGCGCGCAGTGCATCGTCGTGGCCATCGATGCCAAGCGCCGCCAGGGCGAGGACCTGCAGGCGCGGGGCGAAGGTTGGGACGTGTACAGCCACGGCGGGCGCAAGAACACCGGGCTGGACGTTTTGCAATGGGCCACCGAGATGGCGCGGCGCGGCGCGGGCGAGATCCTGCTCACCAGCATGGACCGCGACGGCACCAAGTCCGGCTTCGACCTGCAGCTCACCCGCGCCGTGAGCGACGCGGTCAGCGTGCCGGTGATCGCCTCGGGCGGAGTGGGCAACCTCGACCACCTGGCGGACGGCGTGCAGCAGGGCGGGGCCGATGCCGTGCTGGCCGCCAGCATCTTCCACTATGGCGAATACACCGTCGGCCAGGCGAAGGCGCGCATGGCCGAGCGGGGCATTCCGGTGCGGCTGTGACGAGCCGCACCCGGGGCCGCGCCCGCCTCGCGGTGGGGATCTGCACGGTCCTTTTTCGCCGCTGTGCTGGCGGGCTGCGCGCAGGGTCCGCGCTCTGCGGGCAGCACGCCGGCGCCGTCCTATGCCTCGGGCTACTTCGACCGCGCGCCTTGCGCCGACCGCATCGGCCGCTGCTTCGACGCCACCATCGGCGGCCAGCCGGTGGAGGTGATCGCCACGCGCGAGGAATTCGAACGCCTGCGGGCGCAGCTGCGCGCCCTCGACGGTGGCGTGCGCGACGTGTACTGGACTGTGCGCCGCCCCCTGGGCAGGGCCGCGGCGCTCGATGTGGAGACGTTCGCCAACGCGTTCGGGCGTGCCCATGTCGGCGAGCCCCGCGAGGAGGCCGACGTGACGGTGTATGCCCTCGACGGGCAGAATCTGGAGAGCGAGACCGAGCACGTCGCCAGCCCGGACGTCCGCATCGGCGGCCGCCCGGCCGTGGTGCAGCAGGAGACGCTCACGCAGGACACGCTGCCCCCCGGCCGCTACGCCTTCGCCATCAAGTACCTGGGCCGCACCAACTGGGACCGCAAATGGGTGTTCCTGTCGGTGCAGTGAGGCCCGCATGCCTTTTTGCATGAAAATGGCCTTCGGCGCAATAAATACTAGGGCATTGTGCTATAAAAATAATAGCAAAACAGGCCTTTCCCGCAGTGCAGCAAATGACCGAGAATGACTCCATGAACTGGCTCGACGAAGTGAAATGGGATGCGCAGGGCCTGGTGCCCGCCATCGCGCAGGAGGCGGCCACGGGCGATGTGCTCATGTTCGCGTGGATGGACCGCGAGGCCCTGGCCAAGACGGCCGAACTGGGGCGCGCGGTGTATTTCAGCCGCTCGCGCGGCAAGCTGTGGTTCAAGGGCGAGGAGTCGGGCCACGTGCAGACGGTGCACGAAATCCGCCTGGACTGCGACAACGACGTGGTGCTGCTCAAGGTGACGCAGCTCGGCCATGAGCCGGGCATCGCCTGCCACACCGGCCGCCACAGCTGTTTTTTCAGCGTGCTCAAGGACGGCGCCTGGCAGGCGGTCGATCCGGTCTTGAAAGACCCCGAGTCCATCTACAAATAACGGCAATGCCCATGACCATCCCCCTCACCGACGCCCCGGCTGCTCCGCAGGCCCGCCCGTCCGAAGACGCGCTCGCGCGGCTGGCCGCCGTGATCGAAAGCCGCAAGCCCGCCCACGGCGGCGATGCCGACAAGAGCTACGTGGCGCGGCTGCTGCACAAGGGGCCGGACGCCTTCCTCAAGAAGATCGGCGAGGAAGCCACCGAGGTCGTCATGGCCGCCAAGGACGTGGACCATGGCGCCGACCCATCCAAGCTGGTGTACGAAGTGGCCGACCTGTGGTTTCATTCCATGATCGCCCTCGCGCACTACGGCCTGACCCCGGCCGACGTGGTGGCCGAGCTGGAGCGCCGCGAGGGCACCAGCGGCATCGAGGAAAAATCCCTGCGCAAGGCCCTGGCCCGCGCCAACGACGAAGGAGCCAACGCGTGAGCGACATCATCGACGTGGAGCCGAACGAGCGGGCCGAATCGCTCAAGACCGTGGGTTGGATCAGCTATTTCCTGCACCTGATCGTCGCCGTGGGCGCCGTCATCCCCGGCGCGCAGCCCGGGGTCCTGCTGCTGGTCATCGCCCTGGTCATCGACTTGGTCAAGAAAAGCGATGCCGAAGGCACCTGGCAGGCCAGCCATTTCTCGTACCGCATCCGCACCGTCCTCTGGGCCGGCGTGCTCTACGTGGTGACCGCGCCGCTGTGGCTGTTGTTCATCGCGCCGGGCTGGATCGCCTGGGGCCTGATCTCCATCTGGTTCCTGTACCGCATCGTGCGCGGCATGGTGGCGATGAACAAGGGCCAGGCGATCGATGCCTGAGGCAGCGGCCCTCGCAGCGCCGCGGCGGCTCAACCTTGCCCTGCAGGGCGGCGGCTCGCACGGCGCGCTGACCTGGGGCGTGCTCGATGCGCTGCTGGAAGACGGGCGCTTCACGCTCGACGGCATCAGCGGCACGAGCGCCGGCGCCATGAACGCCGTGGCCCTGGCCCACGGCTTCGCGCAGGCCGCCAAGGCCCACCGGCATGCCAG
>NZ_BAAJYS010000250.1:0-5323 GCF_057543315.1 Acidovorax sp. KPB24-07 | reverse complement strand
CGCGCCGTGGCCGGGATCGCCCGCGCGCGCCGGATCGATGTGCAGGGCACGCTCGCGCAGGTAGGCCGGGTCCAGCAGGTCGCGCGGCGCCACGCGCATCGCGTCGATGTCGGCGTTGTGCTCGTACAGGTCGGCCAGCGCGAGCTTCATGGCCTCGATGCTGGCATGCACCGTCTCCACGTCGTCCACGGGGCGCGTGCCGATGCCCACGGCGTCGAGCAGCCCCAGCGCGATCAGCGCGGCGATGCCCTGGCCGTTGGGCGGGATTTCATGCACGACCGCGTCGCCGAACGGCTGGCTCACCGTGCCCACCCAGTCGGCCTGGTGCGCGGCGAGGTCGTCCTCGGTCATCGCGCCGCCATTCGCCTGCGCGTGGGCGGCCATCTGGCGGGCCAGCGTGCCGCGGTAGAAGGCCTCGCCACCGGTGTCGGCGATCAGCTCCAGGGTGCGGGCATGCGCTTCGCTGCGGAAGATCTCGCCCGCGCGCGGCGCCCGCCCGCCGGGCATGAAGCACTCCGCGAAACCCGGCTGGGCACCCAGCCGGTCCGCCCCCAGCGCCCACTGCGTGGCGATGATGGGCGAGACCGGAAAACCGCCGCGCGCGTATTCGATGGCGGGCTGCGCCAGTTGCGCGAACGGCAGCTTGCCCAGCCGCTTCGACAGCGCGACCCAGGCCGAGACCGCGCCGGGCACGGTCACGGCGTTCCAGCCGGACTCGGGAATGCCGCCGCGCTGGGCGAAGTATTCGGGCGTCCAGGCCGCCGGCGAGCGGCCCGAGGCATTGAGGCCGTGCAGTTCCTTGCCATCCCACACGATGGCGAAGCCATCGCTGCCGATGCCGCAGCCCGTGGGCTCCACCACCGTCAGCGCCATGGCCGTGGCAATGGCCGCGTCCACCGCGTTGCCGCCGGCCATCAGCATGCGCAGCCCGGCCTGGGCGGCCAGGGGCTGCGAGGCGGAAACGATGTTGCGGCCCATGACGGGGCTGCGGTGCGAGGCGTAGGGCTGGCCCCAGTCGAGGGCGGTGGCGTTCGGTGGGGGCGTTTGGGTCATGTCTTGTCTCCTTGGGTTGGGAAAGGCGCTCGGGGCGGACTCATTGTTCCAGGGTGATCTTGCGCTCGCGGATCACGGCGGCCCAGCGTGCGCTGTCGGCCTGCACCATGGCGGCGAACTGCGCGGCCGTGCTGGGCCGGGCCGGCTCCACGCCCAGCTTGGCCAGGCTGGCGATGACGTCCGGGGCCTGCATGGCCTTGGCGAAGGCCTGGTGGATGCGCTCCACCAGCGCGGGCGGCTCACCGGCCGGTGCGTACACGCCGAACCAGGTCACCGACGAATAGCCGGGCAGGCCGGACTCCGCCAGCGTGGGCAGCTCGGGCGCGAGCGCGCTGCGCTGCTGGCTGGTCACGGCCAGGGCCCGCAGGCGGCCGCTCTTCACGTGGGGCATGCCGGTGGGAATCGAGTCGAACAGCACATGCACCTGGCCCGTCGCCAGGTCGGCAATCGACTGGGCCGTGCCCTTGTACGGCACGTGCGTCATCTCGATGCCGGCCTGCGCGCTGAAGGCCGCGGCATTGAGGTGCACGATGGTGCCGTTGCCGCTGCTGGCGTAGTTGAGCTGGCCGGGGTGCGCCTTGGCGTAGGCGATCAGGTCCGCCACCGATTTGACGGGCAGCGAGGGCGTGACCAGCAGCACGCTGGCGGCGTCCGCCACGTGGGCCACGGGTGTGAAGTCCTTGCGCGGGTCATAGGCCAGGCGCGGCATGAGGTGGGGCGAGATCGCGTGCGTGCTGCTGGTGGTCAGCAGCAGCGTGTAGCCGTCGGCCGGGGCCTTGGCGGCCTCGGCCGCGCCGATGGTGCCGCCCGCGCCGGGCGCGCCATGCTTGGCGCTCAGGTCGCGGTCCAGGTGCGCGTAGAGCGCGCCGGGAATGTGCGATTGGCGGTATTGCTGCTCGCCCAGCGAGGGCTGCGTCAGGTCGAACGTGCAGTCGAAGACCATCCGCGGCGCACCGCTGGCGATGAGGGATTGCAGTTCGGCGGCGGAGATGAGGGTGGTGTACGGCATGGGACTGAATCAATCGGTGGCGGACAGGCCCTTATTGTGGTCCGGCGCGGCGGGGGCGTGCGTCGGACAGGCCTGACGGGCGGTCGCGCCGGGGAAAGGCACCCGACTGCGGCAGCGCCGGATCGGCGGCCTCAGTGCTCTTCGGCCGGCGCACCGGGTGCCGCGCGCGCCCGCAGCACGGTGGCCACGATGCCGCTCACCACGATGAGCGCCATGCCGGCCCAGCCGATGGCGGGGATGTCGTCGCCAAACAGCAGCACGCTGTAAAGCGCCGCGAACACGATGCCCGAATACTGCAGGTTGGCCACCACCAGCGTGCCGCGCGAGGTGCGCGCGGTGGCATAGGCCCGCGTCAGGCACAGCTGGCCGGCCGCCGCCAGCACGCCGATGGGCAGCAGCCACAGGCTGGGCCAGCCCGGCCACTCCGAAGTGCCCGTGAGCAGCAGGCCCGCGCCACCGGCCACCGCCGAGCCCACCGCGAAATAGAACACCGTGCGCGTCTCGGGCTCGCCCAGGCGCGACAGCGCCATCACCTGCATGTAGGCGAACGCGGCGGTGAGGCCCGACAGCAACCCGATCAGGCCGGCGAACATCTGGTGCTGGTCGAGGCTGGGGCGCAGCATCATCACCACGCCGGCAAAGCCCACCATCACGGTGAACACCAGCGTGCCCTGCAGCGGCGGACGCGAACTGCTGCTCGACGGCCGCCAGGCCAGCAGCGCGCCGCCGACGAGGAACGCCGCGATCCACACGCTGCTCATGTAGTTGAGCGTCATCGACGTGGCCAGCGGCAGGTGGGCGATGGAATAGAACCACGAGCCCAGCGAGACCACGCCGATCAGGCTGCGCCAGGCATGCATGCCCGGGTAGTGCGTGCCCAGCTTGACCCGCTGCGAGCGCGCCAGCGCCCACAGGATCGCCATGCCGATGATGCCGCGGTAGCACACCAGTTCGGCCGAGTTGAAGTAGGCCGACGCCACCTTGACGCACACGCCCATGCTGGCGAAGAGGAACGCGGCCAACACCATCCAGAGCGCTTGCATGGGAATGAGGGGGTTTGGAGTAAAAGAGGCCGCATGCCCTAGTGGATCATGCGGTGGTAGCTATTGTTTTTATAGCAATCGGATCGGCGTCAGCGCCGGGGTACCGCATCGCCCATGGCGGCGCGATACCACTCGTGGAAGTGCTGCATGCCGTCCTCCATCGGGCTCTGGTAGGGGCCGACCTCGTTGTCGCCGCGCTCGTAGAGGGCGCGGCGGCCGGCGTCCATGCGTTCGCCGATCTCGTCGTCCTCGATGCAGGTTTCCATGTAGGCGGCCTGCTGGGCCTCGACGAACTCGCGCTCGAAGGCGGTGATCTCCTCGGGGTAGTAGAACTCCACCATGTTCATCGTCTTCGTCGGGCTGACGGGGTGCAGCGTGGAGACGGTGAGCACATGCGGATACCACTCCACCATGATGTGCGGGTAGTAGGTGAGCCAGATCGCGCCGCGTTCGGGCAGCTTGCCTTCGCGGTACTGCAGCAGCACGTCGTGCCATTTGCGGTAGATGTCGGAGCCGGGCTTGCCGAAGGTGGAGGCCACGCCGACCGTCTGCACCGAGTAGTGCTTCTGGAACTCCCAGCTCAGGTCCTCGCAGGTAACGAAATTGCCCAGGCCCGGGTGGAACGGGCCCACGTGGTAGTCCTCGAGGTAGACCTCGATGAAGGTCTTCCAGTTGTAGTTGCACTCGTGCATTTCCACGCGGTCGAGCGAAAAGCCGTCGAAGCTCAGTTCGGCGCGCGGCCCCATGCCGGCCAGATCGGCGCCGATGTCGCGGCCGTTGTCCTCGAACAGGAGGCCGTTCCACTCGCGCAGTCCGTAGTTGTTGAGGTTCAGGCAGGGGTCCTGCGCGAAGTGCGGGGCGCCGAGCAGCTGGCCGCCGGGCGAATACGTCCAGCGGTGCAGCGGGCACACGATGTTGCCGCCCGCATGGCCCTTGCCGTGGCCCTGCAGGGTGCCGCGGCCCTTGAGCATCACCGCCTGGCGGTGGCGGCACACATTGGAGATCAGCTCGACGCCGCCCTGCGCGTTGCGCACGAGCGCACGGCCCTCGCCTTCCTGCGGCAGGGCATAGTAGTCGCCCGCATCGGGCACGGAAAGCTGGTGCCCCACATAGCGGGGCCCGCGCTGGAAGATGGTCTCCAGCTCGCGCTGGAACAGCGCTTCGTCAAAGTAGCTTGAAACTGGTAGTTGGCTTGCGGCCTGCTGCAGTTGAAGACTTAAATCAGACATGGGTGACCTGACCTAAAGACTCCCCACAGGGAGGGTGCGTGAAGTGCACACGGAAAAAAAGAAACCGGCATGCAAGCCGGCCCGAAGGGAATGGGATTGTAGCCGGTGGGGTTATTTCCGCTCCCCCCGTATGTGTATTGGCCGGACATGCTTGAGCGCGCCGGGCAAGGCTTGCGCGCCGATGGTGTCGCCAAGGTGCCAGCCATTTTCCACGTGCCCCCCACCCGCCGCCGCCCGCCCGAAGGAGGGTGCGCCTAAAATCACCCGTTTTACCTGCGCGTTCGCCGCCCCCCGTTCCATGCCCAAGGCCTCCGCCGTTCCCCCGAAACTCCCCGAACCCGCCAGCTACGAAGCCGCGCTGGAAGAGCTGGAGCAACTCGTGGGACGCATCGAGTCGGGCCAGTTGCCCCTGGAACAGATGCTCGCGGGCTACCAGCGCGGCGCGCAGTTGCTGGCCTTTTGCCGCGGCCGGCTGGAAGCGGTGCAGGACCAGATCAAGGTATTGGACGAAGGAGCGCTGCAACCATGGACGCAGGAGTGACCCCCACCATGGCGGCAGTACCGACCCCTCTGGGCCCATCCACCGTGCCCACCCCGCTTCATGCCCCGTTCGACCTCGGCGGCTGGAGCCATGCGCAACTGGCGCGCGTGGAGGACGCCCTGTCGCGCTGGGTATGCAGCGATGCGCCGGCAGGCCTGGGCGAGGCCATGCGCTACGCGGTGCTGGACGGCGGCAAGCGCCTGCGGCCCCTGCTGGTGCTGGCCGCCTCGGAGGCCGTCGGCGGCCTGGACGAAGCGGCCTTGCGCGCGGCTTGCTCGGTGGAGCTGATCCACGCCTATTCCCTGGTGCACGACGACATGCCGTGCATGGACAACGACGTGCTGCGCCGCGGCAAGCCCACGGTGCACGTGCGCTTCGGCGAGGCGCGCGCGCTGCTGGCGGGCGATGCGCTGCAGGCGCTGGCCTTCGGCCTGCTCACGCCGGAGGG
>NZ_BAAJYS010000249.1:0-5332 GCF_057543315.1 Acidovorax sp. KPB24-07 | reverse complement strand
CTGGGCGCCTCGCCGGCGTGGAGGTGGCGGCCGACCTGCCGCTGCTGGAGAACGACGACACCGTGCTCGCGCAGGCGGGCCTGAAGGTGCACTTCGCGTTCGACGGCAAGGGCAGCATCGGCATGAACGACGGCGAGGCCTCGGGCGGCCAGCAGGTCATCAAGTCGCTCATCCTGCTCGTGGGCCTGCTCAAGGACGAGGAAAGCGGCTCGGGCGGCTTCGTGTTCATCGACGAGCCCTTCGCCCACCTGGACGTGCGCAACATCCAGCTGGTCGGCCACTTTCTGCGCTCCACCCAGGCGCAATACGTGCTGACCACGCCCATCACCCACAACCTGGAAGTCTTCGAGCCCGCCGAGATCACCCTGGTGACCAGCAAGAAACCCCAGGGCTCGCGCTGGGCCCCACCCATCGCCGTGGCCAAGCGGCGCGGCGTGCCGGTGCTGGAGCCGGTGCCCGCATGAAAGATGCCATTGCCATGACCCAAGACCCCGACGCTGCCCTGCAAATCCGGAGGCTTTTGCCTGCGCAGTGGAAGGACGCCTATCCGGTGATGGCGCAGCTGCGCGCGCTGGACGAGGCCGAGTTCCTGCGGCGCGTGCGCCAGCAGTCGTGCGCCGGCTATGAACTCGTGGGCGCCTACCAGGGCGGCGCCTTGGTCGGGGTCATGGGAATGCGGCCCGTGCAGACCCTGGCGCGCGGGGCCTACCTGCATGTCGATGACCTCGTGGTGGATGCCGCCGTGCGGGGCAGCGGCGCCGGCCGGGCGCTGATGGCCTACGCCGAAGCCGATGCGCAGGCACGCGCCATGGCCCTGGTGTTCCTGGACGCACGGCCCGAGGCCATCGCGTTCTACGAACGCGGGGGCTATGCGCTGCACCCCGCACCGTCGATGAAGAAACGGCTCGCGGCCGTCCCCTGACAGCGACAGGGCAGGGCCCGCGTGGCAAGGCCGGGCCAGAGGGATGGGTGTAAACCCTCCCATGCCGGGTGGGCGCGCGGGCGACAGGACTCCTAGAATTCCGCAGGCACCATCGGTGCTGGCCCACCCGGCGGCGCCGTGGGCCGCCCGATGGCCGGCCTGGCCTGCGACCCACTCCAAGGAGACCCCTTGCCGCCACGGCTTGCGAGATGGCGCGACCGCGCCCTGTTCCCGACCCCGTCCCGCGTGCTCGATGGGCTGCTGGGCACGGAACGGCGCCTGCGCGTGCGATCGGCCATGGCGGGACTGGCGGGGCTGCTCATGCTGTGCTGCGTGGTGGCGATGCACATCGTGGCGCGGGCGGGCATCGCGGATGCGCAATGGGTCCGCTGGTGGACGCTGTTTTGCATCTCGGGCCTGATCGGGGTCTTCACGCTGATCCGCAGCGGGGTGTCGCGGCGTTTTCGCGACCCTTCGCTCACGCTGTTCCAGATGCTCTATGCCGTGGCCTGCAACGCCGCGGCCTTCGTGATCGCGGGGCCGGCGCGGGGCATCACGCTGCCGATCCTGGCGGTGATCCTGATGTTCGGGATCTTCGGTCTGTCCACGCGGCAGATGGTGGGGGTGCTGTTCTATTCGCTCGCGGCCTTCGGGGCCGGGGGCGTGCTGCTGGAATTGCGCGAGGACCTGCACCAGGGCCCCGCGATGGCCGCCGCCTACGCGATCATGATCCTCGTGGTGCTGGTGGGCAGCACCTTCCTCACCACGCGGGTGCAGGCCACGCGCCAGCAGCTGCGCCAGCAAAAGCACGATCTGGCCGAGGCGCTGGAGCACATCCGCGAACTGGCCACGCACGACGAGCTGACCGGGCTGCTCAACCGCCGCCACATGATCGAGCTGATGCGGCTGGAGCAGCGCCGCACCGCGCGCAGCGGGCATTCGCTGGTGCTGGTGCAGCTGGACCTGGACCATTTCAAGGCCATCAACGACACCCATGGCCATGCGGCGGGCGACCGCGCGCTGCAGGCCTTCGCCCGCTCGGTGAAAGCCAGCGTGCGCGACTCCGACGTGCTCTCGCGCTGGGGCGGCGAGGAGTTCGTGCTGATGCTGTGCAACACCCAGCCGGCCGATGCCAGCGCGCTGCTGGAGCGGGTGCGCCAAACCGTCTCGGCGCTGCGGCTCACGCACCCGGGCTCGGCGCCGATCCACCTGACCGTCTCCATCGGCCTGGCGCAGCACGTGGTGGGCGAGTCGATCGAGCAGACGCTGGAGCGGGCGGACCGCGCGCTCTATGCGGCCAAGGCGCAGGGGCGCGACCAGGCCGTGTGGGCACCCCTGTGCGAAGCGGCGGGCGAGGGCGCAGGTACGATCCCCGGATGACCACGCGCTACGAGACCCTGCCCCTGCCCGAAACCTACCGCGAGGCCTTCGGCGTGGAGCCGCCGGACACGCGCGGCGAACGCTACGTGAAGCCCCGCAAGCCCGGCTTCTTCATCCGCGCCGTGGCGCCCCCGCCGGGCGATACCGAATCGGCGGCGGGGGCAGATCCCGATGCCGGTTCCGATGCCGCTCCCGATGCGGACGGCGCCCCCCGACTGGCGCGCGAACTGGTGCACGCCCAGTGGGGGCTGGTACCGCACTGGGTGAAATCGGCCTCCGACGGACGGCTGCGCGCCCCCAAGCTGGTGAACGCGCGCTCCGAGACGGTCTCCACCGCCACGCCGTTCCGCGAGGCGTGGCTGAAAGGCCAGCGCTGCATCGTGCCCATGGCGGCGTTTTTCGAGGACGACTGGCGCAGCGGCAAGGCCGTGCCCACGCGCATCGCGCGCGTCGATGGCCTGCCGATGGGCGCGGCGGGGCTGTGGGCCCGCTGGACCGGCCCCGAGGGCGAGGAGCTGGTCAGCTACACCGTGCTCACCGTGAACGCCAACAGCCATGCGCTGATCCACCGCTACCAGCTGCCCGGCAGCGAAAAGCGCATGCCGGCCCTGCTCAACGAAGGCGCCTACGGCGCCTGGCTGTCGGCCCGGCCGGAGAAGGCGCGGGAGTTCATGCGCCAGTACCCGGCCAACTGGCTGCTGGCCAACCCGGTGGAAAGCAAGGCCGACAAGGGGCCTCCCGCTTTCCTGTGACCCGGCCCAGCGCGATGCCCGCAGATTGCTATTGAAAATATAGCAATATGCCCTAGTGGTTATTGTGCTGGAGCCCGATTTTTGCCTCAAACCATCACGCGGCCACGCAAGCCGGCCGTGTGCGCCGCAGGCGTGGGTCAGCGCCGGCCCGGCCGGGTGAGAAACGCCAGCGCGAAGCACAAGCACAGTGTCGGCAGCGCCGCGCCCAGCGCCGGCAGCACCCGCGGCAGCCCGTGGTAGCAGGCGATGCCCGCGATCCAGAGGCCGACGGGCAGCCATTCCACCCGCCGCGCCTTTGCCAGGGCCTGCTGCACCGGCGCGCCGAACGCCAGCCGGCCCAGGATGACGCCGAACAGCGGCACGAACACCGAGCTGAGCAGCAGCAGGAACGGCTCCAGGCTGTGCATGGGCAGCACCAGGGCCAGCGCCGTGCACAGCGCCGCCATGGCCATGCCCCAGCGGCGCACGCCCCAGCGCGGCAGCAGGCTGTGGGCCGACACCGCGCCCGAATACGCATCGCCATAGGCGTTGTCCACCTCGTCGATCAGGATGAGCGACAGCGCGATCAGCCCGCCCTGGGCCAGCAGCAGCGCGGTCACCAGGTCCTGGCTGGGCAGCGTGAGCGCCACCAGCACGCCGAGCGCATAGCACCACAGGTTGGCCAGCGCGTAGCCCAGCCAGGTGCCGCGCAGCGCGGACCGGCCGGAGGTACCGTGGCGCGCGTAGTCGGCCACCAGCGGCAGCCAGGAGATGGGCATGGCGATCACCAGGTCCAGCGCCGGTAGCACGCCCATGCCGCCCGCGCCGGGGCGCGTCCACAGCGTGGCGAAGCCCTGGGCCTGCGCCAGCGACACGAACTGCCAGCTCAGCCACAGCAGCGACAGCACCATCAGGGGCAGCGCCACGCGCGCGATGAGCCGGCGCACCAGCTGCACCATCGAGCCGCTGAGCAGCAGCATCACCACGCCGCCCCACAGCAGCGTGGCCAGCACCGGCCAGTGGGCACCGCCCATGGCGCCGGCCTGCCGGCCGATGGCCACCGTGGCATCGCGCATCACCACCAGCTCGAACGCGCCCCAGCCCGCGAGCTGCACGATGTTGAGCCCGATGGGCAGGCCCGCGAACGCGCGCCCGTAGACGGCATGCATCAGTCCGGCGCTCGCCAGGCCGCTGTCGCAGCCGATCTTGGCCACCCAGCCCAGCAGGCCGGCGCCGATCAGCGAGCCGGCCACGATGGCCGCCAGCGCCTCGCGCGGGCTCAACGCGGGCATCAGATAGGCGCCGACCTGCATCACCAGCAGGCCCACGCCCAGGCTGAACCACAGCGAGGCATGGTCGCCGAAACGGAAGACGCGGCGGTCGGGCGCGATGGGGATCAGCGCGTCGTTGGCGGGCGCAGGGGGCGAGGAGGGCGGCATGGAAGCTCCGTGGATGGCAGGCACAGCAGGGTCGCGGCACGGGCTGGCCCCAAGGCACGCCGGGACGGCATGCGGTGGGCGTGGCGGCGGGAGGCGAATGGCCTGCGCGAGGATGACCCCGGCCGATTCAAGGGGAAAGTCTCAGACGGGGGCCGGTCGGCAGCACCCCTGGCGAAGCCGCGATTCTAGGGCGGTGCGGAGGCCGCCGGCACCGCCACCCCCAGCCGCTCGTGCAGCCGGGCGCTGGTGGTGGTGTATTGCAGCGCCACGGGCGCGCCGGACAGGTATTCGGCCGCGCCGAAAGCCGCCAGCGTGGCTTCGTGGAAGCCGCACAGGATCAGCTTGCGCTTGCCGGGGTAGGTGTTGATGTCGCCCACCGCATGGATGCCGGGGATGGCCGTGCGGAAGGCCGCGGTATCGACCACGAGCTGCTTGCGCTCCATCGCCAGTCCCCAGTCGGCGATGGCGCCCAGGCGCGGCGAGATGCCGAGGCAGGCGATGAGCACGTCGAGCGGCAACGGTCGCGGCTGGCCGTCCGGGTCGATCAGTTGCAGCGCGCTCAGGCGGTCCTGCTGCACCTCGATGCCGACGATCTGCCCGGCCACCACCGCGATGCGGCCGGCGTCGCGCAGGGCCTTCAGCTGGGCCAGGGCCTCGGGCGGCGCCTGGAAGGCATCGCGCCGGTGCAGCAGGGTCACGCTGGCGGCGGCGTGCGGCCCCGCTTGGGCGCAGGCGATGGCGCGGGCCACGGCGGTGTCTTCGCCGCCATGCACGACCACATGCCGGCCGGCGGTGTCGGCCGCATCCTCGTGGTAATGCAGTTGCGTGCCTTCGAAGCGATCGATGCCTTCGGCCTTGAC
>NZ_BAAJYS010000248.1:0-5367 GCF_057543315.1 Acidovorax sp. KPB24-07 | reverse complement strand
GTGAGCCGGCCCACCGTGTCGTAGCTGTACGCGCTGGTGAGCGCCACCTGCTGCGCCACCGTGCTGCTTTGCGTGGGCAGCATGTGTTGCTGGGTGATCTGCGCGATGCGCCCGGCGCTGTCCCAGGTCAGTTGCAGCAGGGCGCTGGCGGCCAGCTGGCCCGCGCTGGTGTAGCTGCGCTGCTCTGCCAGCGGCGCGGGGTTGCCGGGGGTCTGCACGAACCCGGGCCATTGCCAGCCAGTGGCCTGGCCCAGCGGGCTCCAGGTGATGCCGGTGACCAGCGGCTGGCCGTTCCACTGCAGCCCGGTGAGCTGGCCGGTGGCGTCGTACTGGTGCACCAGCTGGCGACCGCTGGGGTAGGTGATGCGGGCGATCTGCCCCACGCCTGCGCTGCCGGCAGGAACGTATTGGTAGCCCACGGTGCTGCTGCTGCCGTTGGCCAGGACCTGCGTGCGCGCGGTGATGCGCCCTTGCGCGTCGCGCTGGTAGCGCGTGGTGACGCCCGCATCCTGGATCTCGCTCAACGACCCCACGCTGGCACTCGGGCTGCCGCTGGCGTTGTACTCGGGCCCGGGCAGGTCGTAGCGCAGCACGGTGGTGCGGCTGGCCCCGCCCAGGCTGCTCACGATCTGCGTGGGCCGGCCCAGCGCATCGCGCGTGATGGCGGTGGCACGCCCCAGCGCGTCGGTGAGGCTTTGCGGCAGCCCCAGGCTGTCGTAGGTGCGCGTGAGCGTGCCGCTGTCGGCGCTGGATTCCTGGCTGGCATTGCCCAGGGCATCCCGCGTGTAGCGGGTGGCCACGCTCTTGAAGTCCGTGGCTTTGGTGACGGCATCCTGGGCGTTGTATTCCAGCGCAGCACTGGCGTTCTGCGCGTTGGTGAGGGTCTTCACGCGCCGCAGCGCGTCCAGCGCGAGGGTGGTGCTGCGGCTGGCGCCCCCAACGATCTCGGTGCTGCGGATGAGTTCGCCGTTGGCGTCGTAGTCATAGCCGCTGGTGCTGACCGTGCCGGTCGCGGCCGAGCCGATGGTGACGCTCTCCACCCGGTTCAGGCTGTTGATGGTGCGCGCGACTGTCCATGCGGCCTGGCCTTGCGCATCGGTGATGCTCTCATTGATCCGGTTGCCCATGCCGTCCAGGGTGTAGCTGGCGCTCGCCCCCCGGTTGTCGCTCCAGCCGGTCAGGCGCTGCGCGGCGTCGTAGGTGTAGCTGGTGGCGTAGCCGCTGGCCACGCTGGCGCTGGCCAGTTGCCCGCTGGCGGTGTAGGTGTAGCTGCTGACCTCGTCGCCGCGCTGCGCCCGCGTGAGCCGCCCGCGCGCGTCGTACTGGTAGCTGCTCACCAGGCCCGTGGGTGCGGTGTGGGTGAGCACCCGGCCGGCCGCGTCGTGGGTGTACAGGCTGCTCTGGCCCAGCGCGTTGGTGGCCTGGGTGAGGTGGCCCGTGCTGTCGTAGGCGTAGGTGGTCACAGCGCCGCCCGGGTCGGTCTCGCTGGCGACCAGCCCCGAGGGGTGGTAGGTCCAGACCCAGATGCGCGAGACGGCTGGCGTGACCGAGGTGTCCTTGATCGTCTGCGTGAGGGCGTTGCCCTGGCCGTCGTACGTGTAGGCCGTCTCGCGGCCCGCCTCCGTCACCTTGACCGGCAGGCGCCACTGCGGGTGCCATTCGGTGCTGGTCGTGCGCGCCTGCGCCGTACCGCTGGCCTGCGTGGTGCTCAGCGGCACGCGCCTGCCCGCATCCCATTGGTACGTCGTCACGCTTCCGAGAAAGTCGGTCTCGGACGTGACAAAACCCAAGCTGTCCTGCTGCCGACTGGCGATCGAGGGTGCCGAGGTCAGCGATGGTTTATTCGCACTCAATACAGCAAATTGAGCACCTTCATCTCCATAGGTGTAGCTGCGTGACGTGTTCAGCGGGTCGGTCACGGTGGCCGAGTGGTCGCCGGTATAGGAAACAACGTAGCGCTCTGCACCAGCGGCGTGCTCGGTCGAGACCGCACGGCCCTGGGGATCGTATGCATAGGTCGCATACCGTTGCTGGGCCTCATCGATAACGCCGGTCAACAACCTGGCGAAATTGCTGTCCTCATAGAGGTAAGTCTTGAATTTTCCGTCTGGATAAACCACGCGGGTGAGACGCGACTGGCTGTCGTACTGATAGGTGATGGTGGTGCCAGCCGGAGTGGTCACGGCATCGATTAAGCCAAAGCTGTTGTAGTTGAAAGCAAGGCTGCGGCCGAAGGGATCGATGATGCTGCTGAGCTGACCGCCGCTCGTATAACCATAGCTGATGGTCCAACCGTTGCGCAGCCTCTGGGAGGTGGCAAGACCATTGGCATTGAAGGTCCAGATCGAGTCGTCGGCGCCATCCACATACGTCCAGCCGGTATTGCCAGAGAGCGCGGTGAGGGAGCCTGTATGGCCTAGGGCACGCCAGCCGTAGCTGCCTGTGGAGCCGACGGATTCGTAAAGGAAACTGCGAACTTGGCCGCCATCGAAAAGCACATGGGAGACCAATGCGTCTCCAGCAATGCGTGCACTACCGGCCCAGTCCCAACTTGCTGCGAGACCATTCTCGCCAAACGCGGTGCGATAGTTGCGAATGACGCTAAGGGGATACTGCCCCTGATCAATATAGTCGGCCTCGAACTGACTCTTCTCGCCGGTGGCGGGACGGATGGGGTTGCCAACCGTACCTCCATCAGCAGAAGCTCCAGGCGAACCTGGTGCTGGACAAATATTGAGTCCCAGCAAAGTAACGCCGGCTCGAGCGGTGTTTTGGCAGTCAGCGCAAGTGGCAGCGACCTGATCCCTACGCACTGACGTAGATCCCTTGGCTGGGCTTTGGTAGGTGCATGTGGCCGCGCCATTGGAATCCGTGGCATTTGGGCAGCTCAAGCTGCCCCCCAAGGGTGTCGGGGATTCGACAGCAGTAATTGAGATTCCAGCGGCGGGCTGACCGTTATGAGTGACGGTGGCATACACAGGTATGCCCTTGCCTGGCTCCACGGCATTCATCACCATTAGGCTGATGGCATAGACGGGGCTGCACGGCAGCGTGTAAGGAATGCCCGATGTATATGCCCCACCCACCACTGGCGGCAACGCGCCATCCCAAAAGCAAATCAATCGGGTGGGCTCTTCACGCACCTCTGCCAACACACCAATGGATCCGCACCATTCGGGAGATACCGCCGCGTGGCAGGCAGCCATGTCGACGATGCGCTGAGCACCGAACGCATCGCATTGCGCCTTGAACGATTGATAGGCCGCAGAGGGAACGCAAGATTGGGAAGAAGCATCAGCAGCCAGCGAAGACCGCTGCGCATTCGATGAAACGAGACCGGATAAGACCGTTGACCGTGACGGCATCTGGAGAGCGCCAGCATGGGAGGCAGGTACCGATGGCGCGATGGCAGTTTGCGCCAAAACGCCATTGACGGAACCACCGCAAAAGCACAACACCAACAGGAAAAAGCGAATGAAGCCAGTGATGCCGTAGAAAAAAAATGGCAACTTCCGAAGCTTTAAATTGATTGAATGCTGCATTCCCCCACCCTTTCTATGCTGATCGTTCATAGCCGACAGCGATTAATGCCGGTGCTTTAACTTGTGGATAAGAATATCAATTCATGCACTGATTGAAGAGCACGCTGACGCCACTGCATCTTAACTTTGAAGCAAATGGCTTTGCTACTCAATCTCGCCAACGCACTGAGCGTTGGACTTTTGCTGAATCCAGTATTTGATTGATCAAAACTCCGCATGCACCCGCACCGACACCACGTCCACCGGCCCCCGGTCGCGGTTGTAGCCCGGGTGCACGATGTGCTGCAGCCCCAGCGACACCGCTGACTGCAGCGGCCCACCCGGCATCGGCACCGGGGCGAACGTGAACCGGTAGTACGCCTCCCACACCCGCTCGCTGCCGTAGCGCAGCGCCCCATCGCCGAGAAAAGCCCCCAACCCACCCGCTGCGAGATAGTTACGGTGGTCGGCCGACAACCCGTTGACCGCCAAGGCGGCGCCCACGCGGTCGGCGGCGCGGCCCCAGGCGGCGCCGCCGATCTGGCCGCCGAAGGACAGCTGGCGGTCGATCTCGGCGAAGGCGTACGTTTCCTGGCGTCCGCTGCTGCGGCTGGCGCGCACGAAGACGCCAGCGTCTTCCGCCAGCGGGGCTTCCAGGGTCAGGGCCCAGCCGGTCTTGGTCTGCAGGCGGCGCACGGCGCCGACGTCCGGCGTGCCGCCAACGGCCCGGGACGCGGCCAGCGCATCGGCGAACGCGCCCATCACGGCGCGGTTGCGGAACAGCAGCACGCGCCCGCGCAGCGGGCCGGCGGGCAGGGCCACGGGCAGATCGGATTCGGCCTCGATCTGGTCGCCGTAGTGCTTGGTCCACGAGCGGTCCAGCGGCTGGCCGTTGGATTCGCGCGGCTGCAGGGCGCGGCCACCGCGCACGGCCCACTGCGGCGTGCGGTATTCGAGGATGCCGGCCCAGGTGTAGCCGCGCGCATCGGCCGCGTAGTCCCAGGCGCCGGGCGTCAGAAAGGACCAGTTGAAGAACTGCTCGCGCGGGTCCTTGGCGTAGGGGTTGTTGTCGAAGTAGTCCAGCAGCGAGAGGTTGCCAGCCACCAGGGTCCACCGGCGCGCGCTGGCAGTGCCGCCCAGTTCGTTGAAGTCGGGCTCGATGCGTTCGGTATCGCCGCCCGCGTCCCAGCGCTGCAGCAGGAACAGGCGCGCGCGGTAGGCCTTGATCTGCGCGCCCGAGGTGCGGGCCAGCTCGCCATTGGAGAGCCCGCCCGCGCCTGACAGGTGCGACAGCGGCACGCCCTGCCCCGCCTCGGGGTTGAAGTGGATCTGCGCGCCGCTCCAGGGGCGCAGCCCGAGGTCGGCGGTGGCGGTGAAGGAATACGAGCGCTCGGCCGTGGGCACCAGGCTGTTCGGGCCGGTGTAGGGCGCATCGAACGAGGGCTTGTGCTGCCAGACGTAGGTGGTCTGCGCGTGCAGGGCCCAGGGGGGCGGGTCACCGTCCGCCGGGTTGCCGGCATCGCCGGACGGGGCGGCCAGGGCCTGGGCAGCGAGGACGGCCGCGGTGCCGCCCAGCGCGGCCTGCAGCACGCGCCGGGGCCCGAAGCCACGCAAGAAATGGGAGAGGAGCAACAGCATGCGGCGGCATTCTGTCAGGCCCTGGTGGCTGGCGCGTGTCCGCGCGACCGCCGCGCGCTTCAGCGTGGTTTTTTGCGCACAGGCAGGGTGGCGGCGGCGCTGGCCGAGACCTTGCCGCCCAGCCCGGGCGGCACGTGGTGGACCGGCTCAGGGATGGCGTCCGCAGGCTCGGCCACCGCGTCCGCGGCAGGCTGGGGCGATGCCACTG
>NZ_BAAJYS010000247.1:0-5378 GCF_057543315.1 Acidovorax sp. KPB24-07 | reverse complement strand
AGCGGGCGGCTGTGGGCGGGGCTTCGGGCGGGTGAGTGTGGGGCGCGTGAGGACATGGGTGGAGGCGCCGGCAAAGGGGTGGGGGCGGTCGGGCCAGGGGCGCCCGCCGCCGCGAGTGGGCCCAGTGTGCGCAGGCAAGCGGGCTCGCCACATGCGGAATTCGCGCGTGCTTATGCGGTTTTTGGCCGATGCGCGCGCCGCGGCCTGCCGGGCGGACATGGGGCGCGGTGCAACCCGCGTCGCCGTGGGCTGCACCGGCCTGCCGCGCCGTGCGCGCAGCGGCCTGCTGGGTGATTCGTGCGCAATTTGCTGCTTGCCTGCGGCGGCTGGTGCAGGCCAGCCGGCCGGTTTTCAGGGGCGCGCCAGGGGCACGCCAGGGGCGGCAGGTTTCTCATAAAAATAGACGAATAACGTTCTTGGCCGTGCGGCAAGCCGCGCCCGATACTGCGCCGCACCATCACCGCATTCACCGGGAACCCACCACCATGCAACGACGCACCCTGCTGTCGGCCGGCGCCGCAGCGCTGGCCGGGCCACTGGCCTGGCACACCGCGCACACCGCGCACGCCGCGCAGCCGCTGAAGGAACTGCACCTGGACTACGCCACCTATTCGCCCTCCAGCCTGGTGCTGCGCCGCTTCGGCTGGCTGGAAGAGTCGTTCAAGCAGGACGGCACGGCCGTGAAGTGGGTGTTCAGCGCGGGCAGCAACCGCGCGCTGGAGTATTTGAATGCGGGCAGCATCGACATCGGCTCGTCGGCCGGGCTGGCCGCGCTGCTGTCCAAGGCCAACGGCAACCCGATCCGGGCACCGTACATCTTCTCGCGCCCTGAATGGACGGCGCTGGTGGTGCGCAAGGATTCGCCCATCCAGTCGGTGAAGGAACTCAAGGGCAAGAAGGTCGCCGCCACCAAGGGCACCGACCCGTACCTCTTCTTGCTGCGTGCGCTGCAGGTGGCCGGTTTGAAGCGCAACGACGTGGAGATCGTCGCGCTGCAGCACGCCGACGGCCGCACCGCGCTGGAACAGGGCCGCGTGGACGCCTGGGCGGGGCTCGATCCGCTGATGGCCGCCAGCGAGCTGGATGCGGGCTCGCGCCTCATCTACCGCAACGTGGCGTTCAACACCTACGGCTTTTTGAATGTGCGCGAAGAGTTCCTGGCCCAGCGCGCCGCCGAGACGCGCCGCGTGCTGGCCGGCTACGAGCGCGCCCGCCAATGGATCCTGGCCCACACCACCGAGGCGGCCAGGATCCTGTCGGAGGAGGCCAAGGTCAGCCTGGAGGTGGCGCTGCTGCAGCTGAAACTGCGCACCGACCTGTCCAACCCGCAGCCTTCGCAGGAACACATCGCCGCGCTGCAGGGCGCCGCCCCGCTGCTCCTGTCCGAAGCCCTGGTGCGGCCCGGCACGGCGTTGAACAAGGTGGTCACCGACCTGGTGGACACGCAGTTCGCGCGCAGCGTGACGAACGCGCCGGCGGCCTCGCCGGCCTGAGCGCGCCATGTCCGCCAACCCGCAGGAGTTGCCCGGCCTCGCCCCCGTCGTCGAGGCTGCCAGTACCGCCCCGCGCCGCCGTGTCTGGAGCGTGCTGGGCACGGGCTGGATCCTGCCGGCCACGGTGTTGGCCGTGTGGGAAGGCGCCGTGCGCGCTGGCTGGGTCAGCCCGCACCTGCTGCCCGCGCCCACCGAGATCGTCCAGACCCTCATCAGTTTCGGCGGGCAGGGCCTGGCCGGCCATGTGCTCGCCAGCAGCGCGCGCGTGGCGGCGGGCTTTGCCATCGGCACCGTGCTGGCCATCGCCATCGGCGCGCTGGTCGGGCTCTCGCGCCGGGCCGAAGGGCTGCTGGACCCGACCTTCCAGGCGCTGCGCGCCATTCCGTCGCTGGCCTGGGTGCCGCTGCTGCTGCTGTGGCTGGGCATCGACGAGGCGTCCAAGATCGCCTTGATTGCCATTGGCGCGTTCTTCCCGGTCTACATGGGCGTGGCCTCGGGCTTTCGCGACGTGGACCGCAAGCTGGTGGAGGCCGCCCGCATGTACCGGCTGAGCGCTGTGGCCATGGTGCGCCGCGTGCTGCTGCCGGCCGCCTTGCCGGCGGTGCTGACCGGGCTGCGCAACGGCCTGAGCCTGGCGTGGATGTTCATGGTGGCGGCCGAACTCATCGCCGCCACGCGCGGCCTGGGCTATTTGCTGACCGATGGCCGCGAGATGGGCCGCGCCGACATCGTGCTGGCCGCCATCGTGCTGCTGGCGCTGCTGGGCAAGGTCACCGACACGGGCATGGCCTGGCTGGAAAAGCGCCTGCTGGTCTGGCGCGACACCTATGACAGCACTGCGCGGGACTGAACCAACGATGACTGCATTGCAAGACGCCATCGCTCCAGCGTCTCTCGCTGTGGACGGCCCGCTGCTGCAGGCCCAGGACGCGAAGGGCGGCCCGCTGCTGCAGGCCCGCGTGCGCCGCAAGGCCTACGGCGACAGGCCCGTGCTGCAGAACGTGCCACTGGACATCGCCCCCGGCGAGGTGGTCAGCCTCGTGGGCGCCAGCGGCTGCGGCAAGAGCACGCTGCTGCGCATCGTCGCGGGGCTGGACACGCAGTACGACGGCCACGTGCGCCTGGCCGGCGAGCCGCAGCAGGGCATCACGCGTGACATTGGCTCCATCTTCCAGGAGCCGCGCCTGTTCCCCTGGCTCACCGTGGCCGAGAACGTGGCGTTCGATCTGGGCCGCGCCGGGCGGAGTCACCCGCAGGTGCGCGAGCTGCTGGCTGAAGTGGGACTGGCGGGCTTCGAAGACCGCTTGCCGAAGCAGCTGTCCGGCGGCCAGGCGCAGCGCGTGGCCATCGCCCGGGGCCTGTTCACGCGGCCGCGCCTGCTGCTGCTGGACGAGCCCTTTTCCGCCGTCGATGCCTTCACCCGCGCCCGCCTGCAGCAACTGCTGGCCGAGGTGGCGCGCCGCCACGGCCTGGCGCTGCTGCTGGTCACGCACGACGTGGACGAGGCACTCCTCCTGAGCGACCGCGTGGTGGTGCTGGAGGCGCGCGCCGGCGCCGAGCTGCAGGTCATCGACAACCCGCTGCCCCGCCCGCGCCGGCGCGAAGACGAATCGCTGGGCGCCCTGCGCGTGCGGGTGCTGGACGCGCTGCGGCACGCCCACGCGTTCTGACGAACGAGCCGGGGCGCGGCGGCACATCCTCGTACTATATTTTTGATAGCAATATGCCCTAGTGGATCATGCGCTGGAGGCCGATTTGGCTTGTAAACCCCTGGAAGACGGGCTGCTGACGCGCATCCCGTTTCCCCAGGCGTGCAGCCAGCGCCACGGCGGCTCCACCGGTCACCCGCCACGGTCTACCGGCTGCGCAGCCAGCGCACCCACCGGTCGCCGCTGAACTGCACCAGCGACACCAGCGCGATCAGCACGGCGATGACGATCAGCATCACCTGCGTGTCGAAGCGCTGGTAGCCGTAGCGGATCGCCAGGTCGCCCAGCCCGCCCGCGCCCACCGCGCCCGCCATGGCGGACGAGCTGATGAGCGCCACCAGCGTGATGGTGAAGCCGCCGACGATGCCGGGCAGCGCCTCGGGCAGCAGCACCTTCCAGACGATCTGCCCGGTGGTGGCGCCCATGGCCTGGGCTGCTTCGATCAGGCCGTTGTCCACCTCGCGCAGCGAGGCTTCCACCAGCCGCGCCACGAACGGCGCCGCGGCCAGCGTCAGCGGAACCACGGCTGCGGCCGTGCCGATGGACGAGCCGGTGATGAGCCGCGTGAACGGGATGATCGCCACCAGCAGGATGATGAACGGCGTGGAGCGCACGGCGTTCACGATCCAGCCCACCGTCTTGTTCAGCGGGCCGTTCTCCAGCACGCCGCCGCGGTCGGTCAGCCGCAGGAACACGCCCAGCGGGATGCCCAGCAGCGCGCCGACCACCCCCGAGATGCCCACCATGATGACCGTCTCCCACAGCGAGGTGGCAAACAGCTCCAGCATCATTTCCGAAAAATTCTCGAACATCTCAGACCCCGCTCTCTTCGCTCGCTTGCACTTCCTGCACCACCACCCCCTCGGCGCGCAATTGCGCGATCGCCGTGGCCAGCCGCGCGGCGTCGCCGCTGGCATACACCGCGAGCGAGCCGAAGGTCTGGCCCTGGATCTCGTCGATCTGCCCGTGCAGGATCGACAGGTCCAGCCCGTGCTCGCGGATCAGGCGCGACAGGATGGGCTGGTAGGCGCGCTCGCCGGCATACGACAGGCGCAGCAGCTGGCCCACGCCGCCCTGGCCCGCGGCCCGCAGCTGCGACGCCAGGTGGCGCACGTGGTCCAGCACGCTGGCGGGCAGTTCCTGCGGCACGATCTCGTCGATCAGGCTTTTGGTGATGGGCTGCTGGGGCCGGGTGAACACCTCCAGCACCGGGCCCTGCTCCACGATGCGGCCGGCATCGATCACGGCCACGCGGTCGGCCACCTGCTTGATGACCTGCATCTGGTGGGTGATGAGCACCACCGTCAGGCCCAGCTCCTGGTTCACCTGGCGCAGCAGCGCGAGGATGGAGCGGGTGGTTTCCGGGTCGAGGGCCGAGGTGGCCTCGTCCGACAGCAGCACCTTGGGCCGGCTGGCCAGCGCCCGGGCGATGCCCACGCGCTGCTTTTGCCCGCCGCTGATCTGCGCCGGATAGCGGTCGCGCAGGGCCGACAGGCCCACCAGGTCCAGCAGCGGATCGACCCGGCCGCGAATGGCGGCCTTGTCCATGCCCGCCAGCTCCAGCGGCAGGGCCGCGTTCTCGAACACCGTGCGCGAGGACAGCAGGTTGAAATGCTGGAACACCATGCCGATGTCGCGCCGCGCCTCGCGCAGCTGCGCATCATTGAGCCGGGTCAGGTCGCGCCCCGCCACGATCACCTCGCCCCGGGTGGGCCGGCTCAGCAGGTTGATGACGCGCACCAGCGAGCTCTTGCCCGCGCCGCTGCGCCCGATGATGCCGAACACTTCGCCCGGCGTGATGTGCAGGTCGATGCCGCGCAGCGCCTCCACCGGCCCCTGCGAGCCCTGGTAAATCTGGGTGATACCCCGTAAATCGATCATGAAAATGCCATGGCGCCACCGGGGCCCGCAGGCCGCGGCGGCGCTGAAAAGGAAAAATGCGGATGCGGGAATGTACGGGCTTGCACCCCAAACGCCAACGACCCTGAAATTGGGTGCTAAGACATTGCGGTTATGTAGCCGCGCCGAAGTCGTGGCAAAACGATCTTTTCCCGCGCTGGGGTTTTGGGCCGTTCGGGATGGCCGGGCGGTGGGTCGCAGCGGGCCTCGACCCGCGCCCAACCTGCACCGGGTGGATTCGATTGCTATTTATTTCATAGCAATATGCCCTAGTGGA
>NZ_BAAJYS010000246.1:0-5385 GCF_057543315.1 Acidovorax sp. KPB24-07 | reverse complement strand
CGTTCGCGCAGCCGCAGGCAGCGCATGCGGGCCAGGCCCCGGCCGCACCGGCCGGCCTGGCGGCTGCGCCGTCGTCCGATCCGAAGTTCTACTTCGTGGACGCGGTGGTGCTGCCCAGCGGCTATGTCACGCCGGCCAAGCCCGCGCCGCACGGTACGGTGCCGCTGGCGGGCCAGGGGCAGCACCCGCCGTTCGACGTGCACGCCATCCGGCGCGACTTTCCCGTGCTGTCCGAGCGCGTGAACGGCCGCCAGCTGGTGTGGTTCGACAACGCGGCCACCACGCACAAGCCGAAGGCGGTGATCGACCGCATCAGCCACTTCTACGCGCACGAGAACTCGAACATCCACCGCGCGGCGCATGAACTAGCCGCCCGCGCCACGGACGCCTACGAAGGCGCCCGCCAGCGCGTGAAGACGTTCATCAACGCGCCCGACGTGAACGAGGTGATCTTCGTGCGCGGCACCACCGAGGCCATCAACCTGGTGGCCAAGAGCTGGGGCGGCCAGCACGTGGGCGAGGGCGACGAGATCATCGTCAGCCATCTGGAGCACCACGCCAACATCGTGCCCTGGCAGCAGCTCGCTGCCGCCAAGGGGGCGAGGCTGCGCGTGATTCCGGTGGACGACTCGGGCCAGGTGCTGCTCGATGAATACCAGAAGCTCCTGAACGACCGCACCAAGATCGTCGCCGTCACGCAGGTCTCCAACGCGCTGGGCACCGTGGTGCCGGTCAAGGAGATCGTGGCGCTGGCCCACCGTGCGGGCGCGAAGGCGCTGGTCGATGGCGCGCAGTCGGTCTCGCACATGCGGGTGGACGTGCAGGACATCGGCGCGGACTTCTTCGTGTTCTCGGGCCACAAGGTGTTCGGGCCGACCGGCATCGGCGTGGTCTGGGGCAAGCGCGAAGTGCTCGAAGACATGCCCCCGTGGCAGGGTGGCGGCAACATGATTGCCGACGTGACGTTCGAGAAGACCGTGTTCCAGCCGATCCCGAACAAGTTCGAGGCCGGCACGGGCAACATCGCCGACGCGGTGGGCCTGGGCGCGGCGATCGACTACGTGAACCGCGTGGGCATCGAGAACATCGCGCGCTACGAGCACGAGCTGCTGGTGTACGGCATGCAGCAGTTGCGCGCCATCCTGGGCGTGCGGCTGATCGGCACGGCCGACGACAAGGCCAGCGTGATGTCGTTCGTGCTGGCCGGCTACTCGACCGAGGAAGTGGGCAAGGCGCTGAACGACGAAGGCATCGCCGTGCGCACCGGACACCACTGCGCGCAGCCCATCCTGCGGCGATTCGGCGTGGAGACCACCGTGCGGCCGTCGCTCGCGTTCTACAACACGTTCGACGAGATCGACCGGCTGGTGCATGTGGTGCGCCGCCTCGCCGGCCAGCGCCGCGCCGGGTAGGACAAGCGCGCGTTTGCGCCAGACCCCGCACCCCCGGATGCTGCGCTGCAGCGCCGGGGGTGTTTAGCTTGAAAAGGGCGCCAGCGCAATCAATAGTAGGGCATATAGCTACAAAAATAATAGCAAATGGCGTTTTGGCGTTCCTCGAAAGCGGGCCCTGAAGGCGCCGCGCGCAGCGCTGGAACGCCGCAGGCCGTGTCTATCATGGCCCGTTGCGGCCCCGCGCCGTCCCGTCTTTTGGCTGTTTCACAAGGAGTGCTCATGGACCAATACCAGATCGCCGTCATCGTCGGCAGTCTCCGCAAGGACTCGTTCAACCGCAAGCTGGCCACGGCGCTGGCCCGGCTCGCACCGCCGGACTTCCACTTCACGCAGCTGCGCATCGACGACCTGCCGCTGTACAACCAGGACGACGACGCCCATCCGGCTCCCGCCGTGCTGCGCCTGAAGACCGAGATCGCCCAGTCGCAGGGCCTGCTGTTCGTCACGCCCGAATACAACCGGTCGATTCCCGGCGTGCTCAAGAACGCGCTGGACCACGCATCCCGCCCCTATGGGCAGAGCGCCTGGGGCGGCAAGCCGGCCGGCGTGATCGGGGTATCGATCGGCGCCATCGGCACGGCCATGGCCCAGCAGCACCTGCGCAACGTGCTGGCCTACCTCGACGTGCCCACGCTGGGCCAGCCCGAAGCCTTCGTTCAGGCCAAGGATGGCCTGTTCGATGACGACGGCAACATCGGCGAGGCCAGCCGCCAGTTCCTGCAGGGCTGGGTCGAGAAGTACGTGGCCTGGGTCAAGCAGCACGCCAAGCTCTGACCAGCCGCTGGTTTTCAGCGCCTCCAGTCCGGCCGCCACGCCATGGGCGGCCGGACTTTTTTATTTGCCTTTCGTGTTTTTTATTGCTAAAGTCAATCAATTGTTTGATGAAGGCAAATGAAAATGGCGTCAGATCCCCAGGTCGCTCCCGCGCCTGTGCCCGTCCCCGCGGCCGCGGTCAAGGCGCTTCGGCAGTTCAACCGGTTCTTCACGCGCCGCATCGGCGTGCTCGACGCCTATCTGGGCAGCGACCTGTCCCTGACCGACGTGCGCGTGCTCTACGAGCTGGCCCACCGCACCGAGTCCGTCGCCACCGACATCGCCAGGGACCTGGGCCTGGACGCCGGCTATCTGAGCCGCATCCTGCGCCGGTTCGAGAAGGCCGGCTGGCTGGAGCGCCGCCCGGGCGCAAAGGATGCGCGCCAGAGCCTGCTGCGCCTGACCGACGCCGGACACGCCGCGTTCGCCCCGATGCAGCAGCGCTCGCGCGACGAGGCGGCGGCGATCCTGGCGCGCTTGTCGCCCACGCAGCAGGCCGACGCGCTGGCCGCCATGCAGCGCCTGGAGACGCTGCTGTCTCCCGAGCCGCCCAGCCGCCCCCGCCTCGTGGTGCTGCGCGACCCGGTGCCCGGTGACATGGGCTGGGTGGTGCAGATGCATGGCGAAATCTACTGGCGCGAATACGGCTGGAACCAGGCGTTCGAGGCCATGGTGGCCGAGATCGCCGCGCGATTCGTGCGCGAATTCCGGCCCGGATTCGACCGGTGCTGGATCGCCGAGGTCGACGGCGAACGCATGGGGGCGGCCTTCGTGGTGCGCGAGTCCGACACCACCGCCCGGCTGCGCATGCTGATCCTGGCGCCCCAGGCGCGGGGCATGGGACTGGGCGGCCGGCTGGTGGACGAGTGCATCGCCTTCGCGCGGGGCCAGGGCTACGCGGAGATGACGCTGTGGACCAACAGCTGCCTGGCCGCGGCCCGCCACCTGTATGCGCAGCGCGGCTTCACGCTCGTGGCCTCGGAACCCTACACCGCCTACGGCCAGTCCCTGGTGGGCGAGACCTGGACGCGTGCGCTATAGGCGCCTTGCGGCGCACGCAAAAAAGCCGGCGCAAGGCCGGCTTTCTGGTGACTGCGCAGTTGTCCTGTGGATCAGGCGGCTTCGGCCACGGCTTCCTGGCGGGATTGCGCCACGTGTGCCCGGATGTCGGAATCCGCGCTGTCCAGGGCCTTGGACTTGGCGTCCGGTCCCATGGCCACGCCTTCGGCGCGCACGAAGCGCACGTCGGTGATGCCGAAGAAGGCGAACACGGTCTGCAGGTAGCTCTCCTGGTGTTCCATGGCGCGGCCGGCATCGCTCGTCGAATACACACCGCCGCGGCTGGAGGCGACGATCACCGTCTTGCCCTTGGCCAGGCCCTGCGGGCCAGCGGCGGTGTAGGTGAACGTGCGGCCCGGCTGGGCGATGCGGTCGATCCAGGCCTTGAGCTGCGTGGGAATGCCGAAGTTGTAGAGCGGCGCGCCGACCACGATCACATCGGCCGCCAGGAACTGGCTCACCAGCTGTTCGGACACGGCGTTTTCACGGCGCTGTGTTTCACTCAGGCCTTCGGTCTGGCCGGTGCGCGGCGCCATGGCCTCCATCGTGAAATGGGCCGGCGCCTGGGCGACCAGGTCCAGGTGCTGCACTTGCGTGCCGGGATGGGCTTCGACCCACGCCGCCACGGTGCGGGCGGTGAGTTGGCGCGAGACGGACTGGTCGCCGGTGATGGCGGAATCAATGTGCAGCAGTTGCATGGAAGGTTCTCCTCAGGATGGGGGCCGCACCCGGTGTGCAGCGTTGGATAGATTGTGCAGATGAGCGCATTGATTGATAAGTCGGCCCGTTTGCGATAGATTGTTCTACGGGTGGAACAATCTGCGAGGGATGACGGTGCAAGATCTCAACGACATGCTGTATTTCGCCGAGGTGGTCGAGCGCGGCGGGTTCGCCGCCGCGGGCCGGGCGCTCGGCATCCCCAAGTCGCGCCTGTCGCGCCGCGTCTCCGATCTGGAAGCACACCTGGGCGTGCGGCTGCTGCAGCGCACCACGCGCAAGCTGTCGCTCACCGAGGTGGGCGAGGCCTATCTGCGCCACTGCCAGGCCATGCGCGAATCGGCGCAGGCGGCGGCCGACACGGTGGCCCACGTCCAGGCCGAGCCGCGCGGCACGATCCGCGTGGTGTGCCCCGTCACGATCGCACAGACCCTGCTCGGCGACATGATGCCGGTGTTCATGGCGCGGTATCCGCTCGTGCGGGTGGAGATCCAGGTGAGCAACCGCGTGGTCAACCTGGTGGAGGAGGGGGTCGACGTGGCGCTGCGCGTGCGGGCCAAGCTGGACGACAGCGGCAGCATGGTCATCAAGCGGCTGGGCGAGGGCGACCTGTTGCTGGTCGCCAGCCCCGCGCAGCTGGCGCGCCAGGGCACACCGCACACGCTGGAGGAACTGTCACGCATGGACAGCATCGCCATGTCCGCCGCCGACGGCCGTGCTTCGCTGCGGCTGGTGGGCCCCGGAGGGCAGGAGGCCGTGTGGCAGCACAGCCCGCGCTATGTGGCCGACGACCTGCTCACGCTCAAGTTGGCCGCGCAGGGCGGCGTGGGCATCTGCTGGCTGCCCGACTACATGTGCCAGGACGAGCTGCGCAGTGGCCGGCTGGTGCATCTGCTGCCTGACTGGGCCCCGGAGCGCGGTGTGATGCACGCGGTGTTCCCCTCCCGCCGCGGCCTGACGCCCGCGGTCCGGCGGTTTCTGGACTTTCTGGGCGAGACGCTGCAAGGCGCGACGACGGCGGCGCCGGCATCCGATACCGAGGGCCTTGGCAGCGCGGCATCGATCACTTCTTAAGATCAATTCGCGATTAATTCAAAAGAATATATTCGTTTGGGTTTTAAGGGCGGAATCGCAGAATGGGCCGCATCCACCGTTGAGGAGCCTGTTCCATGGCCACTGCACTGTCGTTCCGCACCTCCTGTGGGGTTCGAATCCTTACCTTGTTCCATCCCCTGGCCACCGTGCCCCGCCGGCCATGAGCAGCAGCGCACCCACGTCTTCGTCCGCATCCGGGCGGCCGGTCGGCCGGCTCGACGGCGCAGCGCCGCAGGCGGCCCCGCCC
>NZ_BAAJYS010000245.1:0-5402 GCF_057543315.1 Acidovorax sp. KPB24-07 | reverse complement strand
GCTGCTGGCGGCCTTCGCGGCCCTGGCCGTCTTCATCGCGTGGCAGCGCCGGCAACTGGCGCGCGGCGCCACGCCGCTCATGGACCTGCGCCTCTTCGAATACCGGCAGTTCGCCATGGGCAGCATCGTGGCCTTCATCTACGGCACGGCGCTCTTCGGCTCCACCTACCTGCTGCCGGTGTTCATGCAGCTGGGCCTGCAGCTGTCGGCCTCGCACGTGGGCACCATCATGCTGCCGGCCGGCATCGTGCTGGCCATCACCATTCCCATCGTGGGCCGGCTGGCCGACCGGCACCCCACGCACTGGCTGGTGGGCACGGGCCTGGCGCTGCTGGCGATCTCGTTCGCGCTCATGGTGCTGGTCGATCTGACCAGCGGGCTGTGGATGCTGGTGGTGTTCGCGGTGCTGGGGCGCATCGGGCTCGGGTTCATCCTGCCCTCGCTCAACCTGGGGGCCATGCGGCCGCTGGCCAAGCCGCTCATCGCGCAGGGCTCCAGCGCCATCAGCTTCGTGCGCATGCTGGGCGGCGCAGCCGGCGTGAGCCTGTGCGGGATCGTGCTCGAATGGCGCATCGCCGCGCATGGCGACTCGCTGCAGAACGCGGTCAGCAGCCCGGCGCGCATCGCCGCCTTCGGCGAAACCTTCCTGCTGCTCACCGGCCTGTGCCTGCTGGCGCTGGTGGCCGCGTGGCAGCTGCGCGCGCCCAAGACCGCGGCGCCGGGCCGCTGAACCCGATCCCGTCCCTGGCCTTCCGCCCTTCGTCCTTTTCTTTCTTTTCTCCCAAAGCCCATGTGCCAGTTGCTCGGAATGAATGCCAACACGCCGACCGACGTGACGTTCAGCTTCACGGGGTTCGCGCAGCGTGCCGGCAACACGGCGGACCATTCCGACGGCTGGGGCATCGCGTTCTTCGAAGACAAGGGCCTGCGCCATTTCGTGGACCACCAACGCGCGGTGGATTCGCCCGTGGCCGAGCTGATCCGCCGCTACCCCATCCAGAGCCGCAACGTCATCGCCCACATCCGCAAGGCCACGCAGGGCAGCGTCTCGCTGCAGAACTGCCACCCGTTCGTGCGCGAGCTGTGGGGCCGGTACTGGGTGTTCGCGCACAACGGCGACCTCAAGGACTTCCGCCCGCGGCTGCATTCGCACTTCCACCCCGTGGGCACGACGGACAGCGAACATGCCTTCTGCTGGATCATGCAGGAGCTGGCCAAGTCCCACGCGGGCGTGCCCAGCATTCCGGAGCTGACCATCACCCTGCGCGAACTGGCCGCGCGCATCGCCCCACACGGCACGTTCAACTTCCTGCTGTCGAACGGCCAGGCGCTGTGGGCGCATGCCTCCACGCAGCTCTACTACATCGAGCGGCGCCACCCTTTCTCGCAGGCACGCCTGTGCGACGAAGACCTGCGCATCGATTTTTCCGCCCACACCACGCCGCAGGACCGCGTGGCCGTCGTCGTGACCGCGCCGCTCACCAGCGACGAGCAGTGGACCGCTTTCCAGAGCGGCGAGTTGCGGGTGTTCGTGGATGGGGCCTGCGTCACGCCGTAGCGCGCTGGCACGGCGGGCGTGGCATCAGCCCAGCGGTTTCCACACGGGCGGTTCGGGGTCGGGATAGAACGGCACGCCGCCCCGCCCCGCCGGCTTGAACATCGCCTCCCGCTGGCGCTGGCGCTTAATCTCCCGGGGCTTGGCTTTATCGGAACACTGGCGGTGCGAACGGGACATGCACAGACCTCGCAAAGGTTCTGGGAATGACCGGATTACCGCACCGCCCGCGGCCGCCCCCGTGTGGGACGGCGCCCTCGCGCTGCATCGGACGGGCTCCCCGTGGGGAACGAACGGGACCGGCGAAGGGCGCTTCCGGCCCCCTCCTACAGCCTGCGGCAATGCGATTGGTTACACCAGAGGCCTGACCCCGGAACCGCAATGAACGCCTCGACCCTTTTTCGACTCGCCAAGAAATCCTGCCAGGCCTGGCTCGACGACTACGCCCCCAGCATGGGGGCCGCCATCTCCTACTACACCGCGTTCTCCATTGCGCCGCTGCTCGTCATCGTGATCTCCATCGCCGGTGCCGTGTTCGGCCAGGACGCGGTGCGCGGCACCATCGAAGGACAGATCTCCGGCCTGGTGGGGCGCGACGGCGCGCTCGCCATCCAGGGCCTCATCAAGAGCGCCCGCGAGCCCACAGAAGGCATCATCGCCAGCACCATCAGCCTAGTGCTGCTGGGCATCGGCGCGACCACGGTGTTCGGCGAGATCCAGAGCGCGCTCGACCGCATCTGGCACGTGCCGGAGCCCGCCAAGCCGAGCGGCATCTGGGGCCTGCTGCGCGCGCGCTTCCTGTCGTTCGGGCTGATCCTGGGCCTGGCCTTCCTGCTCATGGCCTCGCTCACCGTCAGCGCGGCGGTGGCGGCGGCGGGCACCTGGCTCGGCGCGCTGATGCCGGGCTGGGAGCTGATGCTGATGGGCATCAACACCCTGCTGTCGATGAGCATCAGCTGCGTGCTGTTCGCGATGATCTTCAAGTTCATGCCCTCGGTGCCGATCGCCTGGCGCGACGTGTGGGTGGGCGCTGCGGTGACCGCCGTGCTGTTCGAGGTGGGCAAGGTGCTGATCGGCCTGTATGTGGGCAAGGCGGGCCTGAGCTCGACCTATGCCGCCGCCGGCGCCATCGCGGTCGTGCTGATCTGGGTGTATTACGCCGCGCAGATCTTCCTGCTGGGCGCGGAATTCACCAAGGTGTATGCGGCCGAGCACGGCTCGCATGCCGCCGCCCCCGAGGCCTTGCTCGACCCGGTCGAGCCCCGCAAGGGCGGGGCCGACGCCAACTCGGCGCTCACGCCCGTCACGCCTTTGCCCGCGCCCGCCATGCAAGCGGCTCCGGCAGCGCCCTTGTCCACCGGCGCCCTGGCCACCACCGTGGCCCTGCTGGCCGCGCGCGTGGCGCTGTCGTTGTGGCTGGAACGGCGTGAAAAGCGCGATGCGTTGCGCAGGCGCCGCTAATGCGGGGATAACGCCGGACGCGAATCGGAAGGAATGGAAAAAGAGGGAGAACCCAGTGCGTTGTCCGGCACTGCGGCGATCATCGATGGTGCGGCTGGCGGGGATCGAACCCACGACCCTTGGCTTCGGAGGCCAATACTCTATCCACTGAGCTACAGCCGCACAGCGGGCCATTGCGGCCCGATCAGTCGGCGATTATGGCACGGCCCTCGCGGCGTGCGGGCACACGTCCCGCAAAGAGCAATCCTGCAGCCAGTCCGGCAACGGGGGCAGCTCCAGGCCCAGCCCGCGCAGGTAGGCGTCCACCGAGGCACGCCCGGTCGCCGGGAGGTCGAAATTGGCGCGGTTCAGGATCCAGCCCTGCAGCAGCCCTTCGAAGATCGCCTGCAGGGCGATGGCCGCGATCTGCGGGGGCATGGGCAGCTGCACCTTCTGGCTTTCGGCGGCCAGGCGCAGGTCGTTGGCAAGCTGCTCGCGGAAGGCGCCGCAGGCGGCGATGTGCCGGTCGCGCACGCCCGCCAATTCCTCGACGTATTCCACCCGGAAGAAAGCGATCTCGAAGACACGCTGCATGCGCTGGTCCTGCGCCAGGTTGCGCAGCACCAGGTCGATTACGCCGCGCATGCGCTGCAGCGGCGCCATGTCTTCGTTGCTCTCGCATTCGCCATTGGCGCGCTCCAGCGGCAGGGTGACGCGCTCCATCATCGCGTTGAACAGATCGACCTTGTCCTTGAAGTGCCAGTAGATGGCGCCCCGCGTGGCGCCGGCGGCCTGCGCGATCTCGTTGAGCGACGCGTGCGACACACCCTTCTGGTAAAAGACCTGCTCGGCCGCATCCAGCAAACTATTGCGTGTCGCAACGGCGTCTTCTTTGGTGCGTCGGGCCATGGGGCATGTCTCCTTTTGTGTTCGATGTCCGCGTTTTTCTGGCATTGCCCACCCCGTGGAAAGGGCGGCGCCAGCGCTCCGCAGCAATTATACATTCATGTTTGTATGTATAATCGCGCACCGAATTCAAGGGCCATCTGCTTGGTTGATGCCGATCAAAGACATCTCCGTGCCTGCATGGCCTTTTCAATCAGCGCATTTCCGGAAGGACTTTCATGCTTCGCCTCAGTGACGATCTTGGCGTTTCCGCTGCCGCCCTCCACCCCGCACGCCGGGTCGTGGCCCTTTGCCTCAGCCTGGTCGCCGCCACCGTCCTGGTGGCCTGCGGCAAGAGCGAAGCCCCGGCCCAGGCCGGTGGCGGCGCCCCTCCCCCGCCCCAGGTGGGCGTGGTCACCGTGGCGCCCGGCGACGTGGGCCTCGTGACCGAACTGCCCGGCCGGCTGGAGGCCTCCCGCGTCGCCGAAGTGCGTGCACGGGCCGCGGGCATCCTGCAAAAACGCCTGTTCACCGAAGGCAGCGACGTGAAGGCTGGGCAAAAGCTCTTCGCCATCGACGACGCGCCTTACCGGGCTTCGCTGGAAAGCGCCCGGGCGAGCGTGGCGCAGGCCGATGCCAACGTGGCACAGACCCGCGCGCTGGCCGAGCGCTACAAGCCGCTCGTGGCCGTCAACGCGATCAGCAAGCAGGAATACGACAACGCCGTCGCCTCGCAAAAGACTGCCGAGGCCAACCTCGCCGCCGCCCGCGCCTCCGTGACCACGGCACAGATCAACGTGGGCTACGCGGCCGTGACCGCCCCCATTTCCGGCCGCATCGGCCGCGCGCTGGTGACCGAAGGCGCGCTGGTGGGCCAGGGCTCGGCCACCGAGCTGGCGGTCATCCAGCAGATCGACCCGCTGTACGTGAACTTCACACAGTCCGCCTCCGAAGCGCTCAAGCTCAAGGCGGGCCTGGCCAGCGGCAAGTACAAGCAGGCCGGCAAGGGCTCGGCCAGCGTGAGCGTCGTGCTGGAAGACGGCAGCCTCTATCCCCAGACCGGCAAGCTGCTCTTCACCGACCTGACGGTGGACCCGACCAGCGGCCAGGTCACGCTGCGCGCCGAGATCCCCAACACCGACCGCCAGCTGCTGCCAGGGCTCTACGTGCGCGTGCGCCTGGAGCAGGCCCAGGTGGCCGGCGGCGTGCTGCTGCCGCAGCAGGCCGTGACCCGCTCGGCCAAGGGCGACACCGTGATGGTGGTGGGCGCGGACAACCACCTCACGCCGCGCCCCATCAAGCTCGGGCCGGCCCAGGGCACGAACTGGGTGGTGCTGGAAGGCCTGCAGACGGGCGAAAAGGTCATGGTGGACGGCTTCCAGAAGCTGCCGCGCGGCAAGCCCGGCGATCCGATCGTGGTGCAGCCCGTGGCCTGGCAGGCCGGCGGCGCTGGCGCCGCGGCGCCCGGTGCGCCCGCCTCTGCGGCGACTCCCGCTGCGTCCGCCGCTTCCGCTGCCGCCCC
>NZ_BAAJYS010000244.1:0-5408 GCF_057543315.1 Acidovorax sp. KPB24-07 | reverse complement strand
TGACATGCTGGTTCACATGGTCACGGACGTTGGTGAACCAGCCCACGATGGTGCTGGAAGGATCGTGCTTGCCCTGGTCCATCGCGCCGTAGCGGTTGGACATGTCGGTGCCGTGTTCCTTGATGGTGCCCAGCGGGATGAGGATGGCCTTGCTGTTGTTGCTGTGCCAGGCCGTGCCCTGCTTGCCGCTGGTCTTGAGCTTGACGGGCGTGGCCGGATCGAACGTCCAGCCGTTGGCCACCTGCGTGATCGCGCCCTCGCCGCCGCTGAAGATGTGCGTGCCCATGGACAGGAAAGTGAAGGTAGGGACGAGGGAGGTGGCGGTGGGGGAAAAGAGCCGCAAAGGCGGGTGAGGGTGTTTTAGGCGTGTTGCCCTAGTGGAATATTTCTCAGTTGCTATCGATCTAGGAGCGAAAGAGGATTGACTCAATCACGCACACCGAAGAAAGGGTGGAAAGGACCGGATGCCCTAGTCCTGATTGGCTTGATTGCTATTGAATGCATAGCAAATTGGGAATGATTATCGAGAATTGGCTCAAGATGACTCATGCTTCCTCATTATTGGGCTGCATAACAGGAAATCTAGAAATTGTTGGCAAATTTTAGATTCCTCAGTTTCTTTTAAAGTGAAGAGTAACATTTCAAAATGCATTTCTGCTCCATATTCATTAAACATTGACATTTCTTCGTCAAACAAACCTTTCGTGATGAATTCAATAATATTCTTGTCCGGTTGTTTTTCTATTGTTTTGGAGAATTTTATGGCTTCGACTCTGAACTTTCGAAGTGTTAGCGTGTCAATTTTCCCAAAAATAAAATCGTTTATTTTTTTAATGTATTGAGTGGCTTTTTCTTTATTTTCTTTTTGAATTGAATCGTTGCCAATCAAAATTTCTGTCGCAAAATTGTATATTATTTGCTGTGCATCCTGAAATGATAAATCATCAAGGTTATATTTTTTCTCCAAAATTTTCGCGACTTCCATGTCGGGACGATATTCTTCTTCCATTGTCTCATTCCCTTATTTGGCGCAATCTTGGGTGAAAAGTGGCCTAGGCCATAGTGCTAATTGGTTTTGATGCTATTGAATGAATAGCGGATAGCTGGTGAGCCATCGGTTTGTGCCGGCGCGGTTCGTTGTATCTGCAATGGCTTGGGATTTGAAGCCGTTCGGTAGCTGCTCTGAAAATACAGCCTCCGGTGTTGCGCCTTAATTTTGAATCCGCCGATTTATATTTGATTTTTTCGATGTTTGGTCGGATTGGGATTTTTCGAGAGCCTATATTGGACGACTCGGCGGACAATTTCCGCAGGATCGTTAATAAGAGATTGTACGATGGTGGCTGGAGTTTTTTTGTTTTGAGCAATACTAGATCTCACAGCCTCGTCGCCGTCTTCTGACATTATTTTAAAAAGATCTTCTGGTAAATTTCTCTTTTGTGCGATTCGTGATCGCACGCGCCAATGTGGGCTTTGCGCAAGCAGACGAACTATTTTCTCTGGAGCATAAGTATGATGGGATATCCAGAAATGTAGATTTTCCTCATCCCATAAATCAGACTTTACTCCAAGCAAATATTCCCATGCTTCAACGGGCCAATCTGGCGGCACATCGGTGGAAAAGGTATCGCCCACACTGTTTTCTTTCATTAATTTATCTGCTGATTGAAAATAATCTTCTTTTGGCATTTGTAAGTCCTTGCATTTCATGCTTTTAATATCTACTTCTTTTCCAACGTCCGATTTATGCTTTGCCATGATGTCCCCGTATTCATCAAGGTCCGCTTGCCAGATTAATTTCCCGCCTTTTTCCTGAAACATTTTGAAGGCACTGCTGCCATGTTGTGTCTTGTCCGTCGAATACCAGAGATCTGTCCCCGCTTGTCTAGCATAAGTGGCGTGACCAACGCCTGGCACATGCCCTTTGCATTCACGGTCGTTATTTTCTAGTTTCCATTTTTCGCAATAACATTTACGATTGATTTGGTTAGGTTTTTTTCTTTGCGAATTGAGCCCGAGTGGGTCTTTCCAAGAAGCCGTGTTGGCAGCATATTGAAATAAGTTTGCGCCGCCTCTTAATCCAATCGGATCTTGGCTAACAAACCTCCCCACCGCCGGATCGTAATATCGGTGGCGGTTGTAATGCAGCCCGGTCTCCTCATCAAACTATTGCCCTTGGAAGCGGAAGGGTTGCTCAATCGGCGCAGGAGCGAATGAACGTGCGCTGCTTTGGCTGCCGTGCCCTTCCATCCCCAGCCCATGCTCCATTTGACGCTGGATGAGGCGGTCATCTGTCCCCGTCCTCACCACGGTCCGCAGCGTGATTTCCCCCTAAACCTTGTAATCCGCCGCCCAGGCAATCTGCCCTTGCGCATCGGTCAACTCCAACGGCGCGCCGATCTGGTCGCACTGATACCAGTAGGTGTGCCGGTTTTCTTCGGTGCCCTGGATGCTTTCGTAGGCATAGCGGGTGGTCTGCGTCACGCCATGGCATGTGGTGCTGGACTCGACCAACTGGTGGCCGGCATTCCAGCGCAGGGTCGTGACGCTGGTATTGCCTCCCTTCTGATTGCCCCGAGTGCGCTTCGTCACGTTGCCATGAACGTCGTACTTGAAGTGCATGTCCTGATAAAAGCGCAGGCGGTTATCACCAACCACGCCCGGGCCGGCCCTGGCTTTGCTGCTGTGTTGCCGCCCGACCTGCGCCTCGCCGCCATCCAGCAGATTGCCCGCCGGATCGAACGCGAACAGCTCGCGCGGCTGGTGGCTGCCAGCCCCGGGCAGGGCGGCCAGGATGCGGCCCGTGGGGGCGTAGCGGAAGTCCTGGCGCCCGCGCAGGGTGTCGCCCCGGGCCACCAGTTGGCCCGAGAGGTCGTAGGCATAGGCCCGCTCCAGCAAGGGCTGAGCGGCGACGTTGCCGCTGGCGCGATGACCGATCCGATGGTGGATCAGTCTGCCGGCCGGGTCATATTCGTATTGGCTGGACGTTTTCCCCTGGCTGCGTTCGAGCTCGCGGTGCAGCGCATCACGTTCCATGTCTGCGATGACCTGATGCGGCAAAGGCGCTTGGCCCGCCACCTCGGGCAGCGCGATGTTGATCTGGTGCAGGTGGCCGGAGCCGTAGAACAGCCAGTTCAGCGTTCGCCCATCGGGCAGCAGCGTCTGCATGCGGTTGCCCTGTGGATCGTATTGGTGGCGCAGGGTGCGCTGCATGTCCTGACCGCCAGCGGTTGCGGCTCGGCCTATCCGCGCCGGCAGATCGGGAACGCCCTGGCCGATGAGCGTCTGCGTCTCGCTGAGAAACTGCCCCACCGGGTCGTAGGCAAAGGACAGATGAGCGGCGCCATTGTTCGCCTGGGTCCGCCGGCCCAGTGCGTCGTAACGGTAGATCGCTTCATCGACAGCCTCTTTGCTATCCGAACCTGCTGATCGCTTGGCCAGCAGCCTGCCCAACTCATCGTGCTCGAAGTGCGTCACCTTGCCTAGCCTGGCATCAGTGCCGCCCGGCTTGATCAGGTGGGTCAATTCACTAGCGGCGTTGTACACGTAGCGCTGCCAGCGGCCGTCGAAGCCGATCTCGTCGGTGAGCTGGTCGCGCAGGTTGTAGCGGAAGGTGGTCTGTGCGCGGTTCTCGTTATCCAGGGCGATCAGCCGGCCGGCGCGGTCGTAGTGGTAGGCCAGACTGGTCGCACTGGTACCAGTAGGTTTGTCGGTTCTTTTGCGTGCCCTGGATGCTTGCCAGCGGCACAAAGCTGTCGGGTTCGTACGCGAAGTGCGTTATGCCGTCGAAAAAATTAAAAAGTTTACTATGGAAAATTTAGCAAATAGGATGATTAAGGCCGCGGCAGAATCATGAACCTTTGCTGCGGGGAGTTGTTGCATTTCGAATTTGAGAATTCTCATATTTTTTCATTACTGAATGATTAGATATGTAATTTAGAAAATAATCGCAAGTTGATGCGTCCTCCAGTTTTTGGAGGGTGAACAACAAAGTCTCGAAATACATATATGCGCCATATTCTTCATCGTATGAAGCCACACCTTTGTCAAAGAGACCTTTTGCGATGAATGCAGTTATGTTCTTCAGATGAGATTCATATAGCTTGTCGGTAAGAATAAGACATTCCACTCTTCTTCTTCTGAGTGTTTCCAGATCTATTTTTCCTTGCAAGAAACCACGTATGGTTTCGTTATATAAAGTTATTTTTTCAATATCTTTTTGGTTGTCATTTTTGATTTTTTCGGGAAGTTTATTGGATAAAAATTCTTCAGCGAAATCATGTATTATTTCTTGTATTTCTTCGAATTTGATATCTTTAATTTTATATATTTTGCCTATTATTTTCAGGATTTTTATATCTGATCTTTTTGAGTTGGTCATTCTAAAATCTCAATTGCAATCTTTGATGCCGAGTTGTTTTTGCACATGTCCGCATGAAGGACAAGCATGCATAGGTTTCATTTTTTTGTCGTTTCGCCATACCTTGGATAATGCGCCAGAGGACATTTCTTTAAGTTTGTCAAGTGTCGTGATGCCGGCGGCATTGGCTGCATTGCTTAACGCGTCAGCTTCGGCGCATTCCCCGTGGTATTGGCTGCGAGATTCATGAGGTACATTGTTGTAAGCCTCTTGTACTGCAGGATTGGATATACCTTTACCGCCCTCTCCAGTGCTTAAACCGGTTTGGGTTTGGTTTGGAATCTTTGGGCCACTGAGGGTGCCTTTTGCCCCTGCCAAACCTTTGGGATCAATCCAATTGTTTGAGTTACGTGCATAAATGAATAGATTGATACCGCCGAGTAATCCAATCGGATCTTCACTGACGAACCTCCCCACTCCCGGGTCGTAATACCTGAATCGGTTGTAATGCAACCCGGTTTCCTCATCGAATTGCTGCCCCTGGAACCGTAAGGGTTGCTCAATAGGTAGTGGTGCGTATGAACGGCCACTGGCGTCCTCGCTCCAACTCGCCCCCGGCCCGTTGCCCATGCGGCGTCGGACCGGCGCGTCATCGGTGCCGGTCCTCGCCACTGTTCGCAACCTGGCTTCACCCCAGGCCCTGTAATCCGCCGCCCAGGCAATGTGCCCCTGAGCATCCGTCAGTTCAAGCGGAGCGCCGATCTGGTCGCACTGGTACCAATACGTCTCCGATCGGTCCTGCGTGCCCTGAACCGTTGCCAAGGGTACAAAGCTCGCTGGCTCATAAACGAACAGCGCCTCCTTGCCCCCACGCTGGCTGTGCACCATCAGATCCGCCATCCCCACAGGAAGTGCCGTGACGCCGAACGAGTCGGCCTTGGACACGCGCCGTCCCAGCGCGTCATAGGCATAGCGCGTGGTTTGCGTGACCCCATGGCGCGTGGTGCTGGCCTCGACCAGTTGGTGATCGGCATTCCAGCGCAGCTGG
>NZ_BAAJYS010000243.1:0-5420 GCF_057543315.1 Acidovorax sp. KPB24-07 | reverse complement strand
GGTCTCGGCAGGGGCCGGTGGAGGGCGCTGCGCGGCATCGACCTGCACATCACGCCGGGCGAAGTGGTTCGGCATCATCGGGCGCGAGCGGCGCGGGCAAGAGCTCGCTGGTCAACATCATCAGCGGCCTGTACCGGCCCGACGCCGGCCGCGTGCGCATCGGCGGCGATTCCTTCGCGCAGGTGCCCACGCCCCGGCTGGCGCACCTGGGCGTGGCGCGCACCTTCCAGAACCTGGCGCTGTTCAAAGGCCTCTCCGTGCGCGACAACATCGCCCTGGGCCGCGTGCATGCGGCGCGCGCCAGCTTTGCCGAGCAGGTGCTGGGCTGGGGCCGGGCGCGCCGCGAGTGGCGCGATGCGCGCGAGCAGGCGCGCGAGGCCATCGACTTTTTTGGGCTTAGGGCATGTGCAGGACCGGCTGGCCGGCGGCCTCCCCTACGGCCTGCAAAAACGCGTCGAGCTGGCGCGCGCGCTGGTGGCACGCCCGCGCCTGTTGCTGCTGGACGAGCCCCTGGCCGGCACCACGGCGGGCGAGAAGAGCGAGATGGCCGCGCTGATCCGCGCCGCGCGCGACCGGCACGGCGCGGCGGTGGTGCTCATCGAGCACGACATCGGCATCGTGCTGGGCCTGTCGGACCGGGTGGCGGTGCTGGACTACGGCCGCAAGATCGCCGACGGCACGCCCGCCGAGGTGCGCGAGGACCCGGCCGTGATCGACGCCTACCTGGGCGTGGCGCACGACCAGGAAACCTCCCCACCCGAAACAGAGGCGCCATGATGGAAGGCTTCGACTTCGCCTTCCTCGCCGAGGTGCTGATCGGCGGGCTGCTGTCCGGCGTGATGTATTCGCTGGTGGCCATCGGCTTCGTGCTGATCTACAAGACCTCGGGCGTGCTCAACTTCGCGCAGGGCGCGCAGCTGCTGTTCGCGGCGCTCACCTTCGTGAGCCTGGTGGAGCGCGGCCTGCCGTTCGCACTGGCATTGGCGATCACCTTCGCGCTGATGGTGGCGCTGGGCCTGGCCATCGAACGCGTGGTGCTGCGCCCGCTGGTCAACCAGCCGCCCATCACGCTGTTCATGGCCACGCTGGGGCTGTCGTACGTGATCGAGGGCGTGGCCCAGCTGGTGTGGGGCACGCAGGTGCATTCGCTGGAGCTGGGCGTGTCCGATGCGCCCATCGAGATCGCGGGCGTGCTGGTCTCCACGTTCGATTTGTTCGCGGCCGGCGTGGCGGCGGTGATGGTGGCGGTGCTGTCGGCGTTCTTTCGCTACACCCGCGTGGGCCTGGCGTTCCGCGCGGTGGCCGACGACACCTTCGCCGCCCTGGCCGTGGGCCTGCGCCTGCCGGTGATCTGGGCCACCGTGTGGTCCGCCGCCGGCGTGATCGCGCTGGTGGCCGGGCTGCTGTGGGGGGCGCGGCTGGGCGTGCAGTTCTCGCTGTCGCTGGTGGTGCTGAAAGCGTTGCCGGTGCTGGTGCTGGGCGGCTTCGACTCCATCCTGGGCGCCATCGTGGGCGGGCTCATCATCGGCGCGCTGGAAAAGCTGGCCGAGGTGTACCTGGGTGCCTACGTGGGCGGCGGCATCGAAAGCTGGTTCGCCTACGCCGCCGCGCTGCTGTTCCTGCTGGTGCGGCCCGGTGGCCTGTTCGGGCAGCGGCCAGTGGAAAGGGCCTGACGCCATGGCACGCCACTTTCAACCCGCACGTTGGCCCCTCTGGGCGACGCCTGCCATCGCGCTGGTGCTGGCCTACGGCCTGGTGCCACTGCTCGCCACCGACTACGTGTTCGACGCGCTGCTGATCCCCTTCCTCGCCCTGTCGCTGGCCGCCGTGGGGCTGAACCTGCTGACGGGCTACGCGGGCCAGCTCTCGCTGGGATCGGCCGCCTTCATGGCCGTGGGCGCCTATGCGGCCTACAACTTTCAGTTGCGCGTCGAGGGCCTGCCGCTGCTGGCGGCCATCGCACTGGGCGGCGTGACCGCCACGGTGGTGGGCGTGGCGTTCGGCCTGCCCAGCCTGCGGCTGCGCGGCTTCTACCTGGCCGTATCGACCCTGGCCGCGCAGTTCTTCGTGCAGTGGGCGCTGACGAAGTTCGGCTGGTTCAGCAACCACAACCCCTCGGGCGTGATCGACGCACCGCCCATCGCCGTGGCGGGCGTGGCCTTCGACACGCCCACGGGCCGCTACCTCTTCGCGCTGACCGTGGTGGCCGTGCTGACGGCGCTGGTCTGGCGCGTGACCCGCACGCCCACCGGCCACCACTTCATCGCCGTGCGCGACAACGAGCTGGCCGCCCGCGTGATCGGCGTGCCGGTGCTACGGGCCAAGCTGCTGGCCTTTGCGCTGTCGTCGTTCGTGATCGGCGTGGCGGGCGTGCTGTGGGGCTTCGTCTATCTGCGCACGGTGGAGCCGGCGGGTTTCAACCTCGACCGCTCGTTCCAGATCCTTTTCATCATCATCATCGGCGGCCTGGCCACGCTGCGCGGCGCCTTCCTGGGCGCGGCGCTGATCGTCGTGTTCCCGCTGCTGCTCTCGCGCCTGGGCAGCCTGCTGCTGGGCCCGTGGTTCGACTCGGGCGTGCTGGAGCTGTGCCAGCGCATCGCCCTGGGCGCGCTCATCGTGGGCTTTCTCATCGCCGAGCCGCGCGGCCTGGCGGCGCTGTGGGAACGGGCGGTCGCCCGGCTGCAGCGCACGCGGCCGCCGCCCCCGCAGGGCGCCTGACCGGCTCCTCTCCCGCACCCCGCCATTCCCCTCTTCCTTTCTCTCCACAGGAGCGCATCGCATGTCCCTCGTCCGCCCTCTGAAAACCGCCTTGCTGGCCGCCGCGCTGGCGCTCGCCGGGCTGCAGGCCGCCCAGGCCCAGGCCGCCAAAACGCAGGAACAGTTCTTTCCGCTGCAGAGCTACCGCGTGGGGCCCTACGCCGCCGGCGGCACGGGCTTCTTCGGCGGCTTCATCGACTACCTGAACCTCGTCAACACACGCGACGGCGGTGTGGGCGGCGTCAAGCTGACGTGGGAGGAAGGCGAGACGCAGTACGAGGTGGAGCGCGGCGTGGAGGTGTACGAGCGCCTCAAGACCCGCCCCGGCATCGCCGCGTGGAACCCGCTGTCGGTGGGCATCGCCTATGCGCTGATCGACCGGGTGACGGCCGACAAGGTGCCGCTGCTCACCATCAACCACGGCCGCACCGACACCACCGACGGGCGCGTGTTCAAGTACATCTTCCCGCTGCTGGTCAACCCGTACAGCGAGACCTCGGGCATCGTGAACTACCTGGGCACGAAGGCGGGCGGCACGGAGAAGCTCAAAGGCAAGAAGATCGTGGTGCTGTACCACGGCTCGCCCTATGGCAAGGAGACCATTCCAATCTATGAATTGCTGGCCAAGCAGTACGGCTTCACGGTGCAGCAGATCGAGGTGCCGCACCCCGGCAACGAGCAGCAGTCGCAGTGGCTGACCATCCGCCGTGCCAAGCCCGACTTCGTGGTGCTGCGCGGCTGGGGCGTGATGAACCCGGTGGCGCTCAAGACCGCGCAGAAGACCGGCTTTCCGGCCGACCGCATCGTGGGCAACATCTGGTCCAACTCCGAGGAAGATGTGATTCCCGCGGGCGACGCCGCCAAGGGCTATGTCGCCATCACCTCGGTGGCGCCCGGCACGCAATACCCCGTGCTGCAGGACATCGTGAAGACGGTGTACGACGCCGGCAAGGGCAACCTGCAGGACAAGAAGCGCATCGGCAGCGTGTACCACAACCTGGGGGTGCTCAACGGCATTTTGAACGTCGAGGCCATCCGCATCGCGCAGGCGAAGTTCGGCAAGCGCACCCTCACCGGCGACGAAGTGCGCTGGGGCCTGGAGAACCTGAAGATCGACGAAGCCCGCGCCGCCGCCCTGGGCGCCAAGGGCCTGTTCCATTCCATCCACGTGACCTGGGACAACCACGAAGGCGACGGCCGCGTGGCTTTCCAGCAGTGGGACGGCACGCAATGGAAGGTCGTCTCCGACTGGATCGCGCCGGACTGGAAGCTGCTGCGCCCGATCATCGAAAAGTCGTCCCTGGCCTATGCCAAGGAAAAGAACGTGAAGGTGCGCCAGAGCATCGACGACTGACCCGTCCCCCTTCTTCACCCCACCCGGAGCGACGCCATGACCGACCTCTACCGCACCCCTTCCATCCTCGGCCCCGACTACGAAGCCATTGCCGCAAAGTACCGCCCCATCTTCGCGCGCATCCAGGCCACGGCCCTGCAGCGCGAGCAGCAGCGCCAGCTGGGCCACGATGCCATCCAGTGGCTCAAGGAAGCACGCTTCGGCGCCCTGCGCGTGCCCGCGGAGCACGGCGGCGACGGCGCCACGCTGCCGCAGCTCTTCCAGTTGCTGGTGGAGCTGGCCGAGGCCGACTCCAACATCGTGCAGGCGCTGCGCGGGCACTTCGCCTTCGTCGAAGACCGCCTGAACGCGCCGCGTGACGCGGCCAACATCGTGTGGCTGCAGCGCTTTGCCGAAGGCGACCTGGCCGGCAACGCGTGGACCGAAGTGGGCAACGTGGCCATCGGCGACGTCATCACGCGCGTGACGCCAAAGGCGGACGGGCGCTGGGTGGTCAACGGCCGCAAGTTCTACAGCACCGGCAGCATCTTCGCGGACTGGATCGACCTGTACGCCCGCCGCGACGGCCCGGGCGACGGCGAGGGCCTGGACGTGATTGCCGCCGTGCGTGCGCGCCAGCCCGGCGTGACGCACCACGACGACTGGGACGGCTTCGGCCAGCGCACCACGGGCAGCGGCACCTCGGTGTACGAGAACGCCGAGGTGGAGCCAGAGAACATCTTTCTGTTTGCCGACCGCTTCAAGTACCAGACGGCCTTCTACCAACTGTTCCACCTGGCCACGCTGGCCGGCATCGCCCGCGCCATCACGCGCGACGCGGCCGCCCAGGTGCGCGGGCGAAAGCGCATCTTCAGCACCGGCAACGCACCCAGCGTGGCGCAGGACGTGCAGGTGCAGCAGGTGGTGGGCGAGGTCTCGGCCATCGCCTATGCGGCCGAAGCCACCGCCGTGCGCGCCGCGTTTGCCGCCCAGCGCGCCTACGACGCGCACTGGCACGGCACGCCCGAGCAGGAAAAGCAGGCCAACATCGAGGCCGAGCTGGAATCCGCGCAGGGCCAGGTGGCGCTCACCGACCTGGTGCTGCGCGCCGCCAGCCAGTTCTTCAACGGGCTGGGCGCATCGGCCGCCAGCAGCGCACAGTCGCTGGACCGGCACTGGCGCAACGCACGCACCGTGGCATCGCACAACCCGGTGATCTACAAGGCGCGCATCGTGGGCGACTGGCACGTCAACGGCACCGAGCCGCCCTACGTGTGGCAGATCGGCGCCGGCCCCGGCCGGCCCGCGGCGGTGGCGCCCGCACCGGCCA
>NZ_BAAJYS010000242.1:0-5446 GCF_057543315.1 Acidovorax sp. KPB24-07 | reverse complement strand
TGATGCCCGCCCCGGCGCCCGTCGCGCCCCCGCCAGCGCCCGAGCCCGAGCCGCTGCGCATTCCCGAAGACGGCACCGTGGCCGAGTTCTCGGGCCTGGAGACCGAACTGCCGGCCGACACGCCGGCGCTGCTCGACATCCTGACCGCCGACAAGGCCGGCAACCAGCGCTGGGAGATCAAGGGCTACGCCGACCGCAAGACCGCCAAGAACGCCCGCGAGATCGCCCTGGCCCGTGCCCTGGCCGTGCGCAAGGAACTGGTGTCGCGCGGCGTGCCGGCGAAGAACCTGCGCGTGATGTTCAGCACCGACCAGGCCCGCAACGCGGTGACCGTGCTGCCGCGCTGATCGCGCTCGCCTCCGTCGCCTGCACCGGAGTCATCGCCCGGGCAGGCCACCCGGCGGCCCGGGCGCCTTGCGCGCTCCGGGCCGCTGTGCTTTGGGGGCTCAGCGGTTGCTCGGGAAGGCGAACACCGCACCCTCGCGCACGCCGGCCGAGGGCCAGCGCTGCGTGATGGTCTTGCGCTTGGTGTAGAAGCGCACGGCGTCGGGGCCGTAGGCATGCAGGTCGCCGAACAGGCTGCGCTTCCAGCCGCCGAACGAGTGGTAGGCCACGGGCACCGGCAGCGGCACGTTCACGCCCACCATGCCGACCTGGATGTGGTCGGTGAAATAGCGGGCCGCCTCGCCGTCGCGCGTGAAGATGCAGGTGCCGTTGCCGTACTCGTGGTCGTTGATGAGCTGCATGGCCTCCTGCAGCGTCTTCACGCGCACCACGCCCAGCACGGGACCGAAGATCTCTTCCTGGTAGATCTTCATGCCGGGCTTCACGTGGTCGAACAGGCAGGCGCCCAGGAAGTAGCCCTGTTCATGGCCGGCCACCTGCATGCCGCGGCCATCGACCACCAGCGTCGCGCCTTCGGCCACACCGCTGTCCACATAGGCCTTCACCTTCTCGAAGTGCGCCTGGGTGACCAGCGGGCCCATGTCGTTGCCGCCGTTGTCGGTCTGGGTGCCGGGGCCGACCTTCATCTTGGCGATCTCGGTCTTCAGGCCGGCGATCACCGCGTCGCCCACGGCATCGCCCACCGCCACCAGCAGCGGGATCGCCATGCAGCGCTCGCCGCACGATCCATACGCCGCGCCCATCAGGGCGCTCACGGCGTTGTCCACGTCGGCATCGGGCATGAGCACCGCATGGTTCTTGGCGCCGCCCAGGGCCTGCACGCGCTTGCCGTGCTTGCAGCCTTCCGAATAGATGTACTCGGCGATCGGCGTGGAGCCCACGAAGCTCACCGCCTTCACGCGCGGGTCGCGCAGCAGCGTGTCCACCGCCGTCTTGTCGCCGTTGACCACGTTCAACACGCCAGGCGGCAGGCCGGCTTGCAGCGCCAGCTGGGCGATGAACAGCGTGCTGCTCGGGTCGCGCTCGGACGGTTTCAGCACGAAGGTGTTGCCGCAGGCGATGGCCATGGGCCACATCCACAGCGGCACCATGGCCGGAAAGTTGAACGGCGTGATGCCGGCGGTGACGCCCAGCGCCTGGAACTCGCTCCACGAGTCGATGTTCGGGCCCACGTTGCGGCTGTGCTCGCCCTTGAGCAGCTCGGGCGCGTAGCTGGCGTATTCCACGTTCTCGATGCCGCGCTGCAGCTCGCCGTGCGCATCGCTCAGCACCTTGCCGTGCTCGGCGGTGATGAGGGCAGCGATTTCATCGGCGTGCTCTTCCAGCAGCACCTTGAGCCTGGACATCACGCGGGCGCGCTTGAGCGGCGGCGTGTTGCGCCAGGCGGGGAAGGCTGCCTCGGCCGAAGCGATGGCCTGCTCCACCGTCGCCTGCGAGGCCAGCGCCACGCTGGTGGACGACTGGCCCGTGGCCGGGTTGAACACGGGCTGCGTGCGGACGGTGTCGGCCACGATCTGGCCGTCGATCAGGTGGCCGATGGTGGCGGTGACGTTCTGGTCTTGGTGCATGGGAATGGAGTTCAGGGTAAAAAGTGCCCCCAGTGCATATTCCACTAGGGCATACAGCTACAAAATAAATAGCAAGCGCTGGCAGCGGGGCTCAAGCCGTCTCGGCCAGCGCATCGCCCAGGGCGCTCACCAGCCGGTCGATCTCGGCGCGTTCGCTGATGAACGGCGGCGCCAGCTGGATCGTGTCGCCGCCGTAGCGCACGTAAAAGCCCTTCTTCCAGCAGTTCATGGCGATCTCGTAGGGCCGGCGGGCCGGCTCGCCCGGCAGCGGCGCGATGGTGAAGCCCGCGGCCAGACCGTAGTTGCGGATGTCCAGCACATGCTGCGCGCCTTTCAAGCTGTGCACCGCCTGCTCGAAGTACGGCGCCAGCGCCTTGGCGCGGCCGGGCATGTCTTCCTTTTGCAGGATGTCGAGCACCGCCAGGCCGGCGGCGCAGGCCACGGGGTGGGCCGAATAGGTGTAGCCGTGCGGGAATTCGAGCATGTACTCGGGCCCGCCCTGCGCCATGAAGGTGTCGTAGATCTCCTTGGAGGCGACCACGCCGCCCAGCGGCTGCGCGCCGTTGGTGACCTGCTTGGCGAAGTTGAGGATGTCGGGCGTCACGCCGAAGGCCTCCGCCCCCGTCCACGCGCCGCAGCGGCCGAAGCCGGTGATGACCTCGTCGAAGATCAGCAGGATGTGGTTCTGCGTGCAGATCTCGCGGATGCGCTCCAGATAGCCCTTGGGCGGAATCACCACGCCGGCCGAGCCCGAGAACGGCTCCACGATCACCGCCGCGATGTTGGAGGCGTCGTGCAGCGCGATCACGTCCAGCAGCTTGTCGGCCAGCGCCCGGCCGCCGTCCTCGGCCATGCCACGCACGAACGAGCCCATTGCCGGCTGCGTGTGCGGCAGGTGGTCTGCCTCCACGCCCTGGCCGAAGGTCTTGCGGTTGCCCACCATGCCGCCCACCGAGATGCCGCCGAAGTTCACCCCGTGGTAGCCCTTCTCGCGGCCGATCAGGCGCGTCTTGCCGGCCTGGCCCTTGGCACGCCAGTAGGCGCGCGCCATCTTGAGCGAGGTGTCGGCCGACTCCGAGCCCGAGCCGGTGAAGAACACGTAGTCGAGCCCCGCGGGCGTGAGCTCCTTGATCTTGTTGGCCAGCGCGAACGACGCCGGGTGGCCGAACTGGAAGGCTGGCGAATAGTCGAGCGTGGCGGCCGCCTTGCCGATCGCCTCGGCGACGTCCCTGCGGCCATGGCCCAGCCCCGCGCACCACAGGCCCGAGAGGCCGTCGAAGATCTTGCGACCTTCGGAGTCGGTGTAGTAGGCGCCCTGGCCCGAGACGATCATGCGCGGCGCGGCCTTGAACTGCCGGTTGGCGGTGAAGGGCATCCAGTGCGCATCCAGCCAGGCCGCGTCCATGCGCGGCGCGGTGGCTTCGGGAGCGGAGTCGAGGACGGTGAAGCTCATGGTCGGTCCAATCACAAAGAAAACAAAAGGGGCGCGAGGCGCTGCCGCACAGGCCTCAGGCGGCCCTGCCAGCGGGCGGGTGACCCCATTGTTCCGGCGGTCGATAATCCCTCCAATGGACAAATATCAATGTTTACTTGACGATTCATGCAAGTAAAGCCCACCCCGCTCGCCATGCCCGACGACGCCCCGCCCCCCGCCTCGCCCACGCTGCCGTCCCCGGCGCCCAGGCCGCGCGCGAACGCGCGGTGCTCGGCCAGTTGAGCGACATGGACCTGCGCCTGCTGCAGGTGTTCAAGAGCGTGGTCGATTGCGGCGGCATGGCCGCGGCCGAACTGGAGCTGAACATCGGCACCAGCACCGTCAGCCGCCACGTGAAGGACCTCGAAACCCGCCTGGGGCTGACCCTGTGCCGGCGTGGCCGGGCGGGCTTCGCGCTCACTCCGGAAGGCCAGCGCGTGTACGACGAAACCCTGCGCCTATTGGCCGCCGTGCAGGGCTTTCGCGACAGCGTGGACGGCATCCACTCGCGCATGGGCGGCCAACTGGCCGTCGCCGTGTTCGACAAGACCGCCAGCAACCCGGCCGCGCGCATCGGCGAGGCCATCGCCGCCTTCACCGCCCAGGCGCCGGACGTGCACCTGCAGATGCACGTGGGCTCGATCAACGCCATCGAGCGCGGCGTGATCGACGGCACCTACCAGGTGGGCATCATCCCCGCCCACCGCGCCTCGCAGAGCCTGCTGTACACCGACCTGTTCAGCGAGACCATGCTGCTGTACTGCGGCGCGGGCCACCCGCTGTTCGGGGCGGACCACTCGGCGCTCGACTGGGACGCCGTGCGCGCGCACCCTTTCGCCGGCCTGGGCTACCACTCGCCCAACATGGAGCTGAGCCACCAGGCTCGCCTCACCCGCACCGCCACGGGCTTCGACCAGGAATCCATCGCCACGCTGGTGCTCTCGGGCCGCTACCTGGGCTTCCTGCCCGACCACTACGCCGAGGCGTTCGAGCGCCGGGGCCGCCTGCAGGCCGTGCGGCCCGAGGCGCTGCGCTACGACTGCCAGTTCGTGAGTCTGCTAAGAAGGTCGCCCGAGCCGCCGAGGGCGGCGCAGGCGTTTCAGCGGTGTTTGGTGGTGGCGCATGCTTCTCGCGGTAGCACTCATGGACGGTAGTGGACACCGTCCACGGCGGGCATGTCTGGCGGCACTTTTTTTGTCATTTGGAGCTGTCTATAGCTGAGCTGCTTACACGGCAGTGAAGAGAACGGCGCGGGCAACACCTCGATGCTCACATTTCTGAGATGCGTATACGGCAGTGAAGTCCACGTAGCGACGCCAAGGGCGGCCGTCGAATTTCTGAGCTGCCTATACGGCAGTGAAGACGCAGGGGTCTGGTACCAGCCCAGCCAAAACTTTCTGAGCTGCCTATCGGCAGTGAAGTTTCGAACATCGCCCCCGACTTCGCCTGTCAATTTCTGAGCTGCCTATACGGCAGTGAAGGTTTGGGGCGGGTTTTGTCCCGCCGGGTAGCAATTTCTGAGCTGCCTATACGGCAGTGAAGGGATCAGCTACCGGTGTCTCTCCGCCTGGATATTTCTGAGCTGCCTATACGGCAGTGAAGGCTGGCAAAGCCATTTGGCTTGAACTCACAGTTTTCTGAGCTGCCTATACGGCAGTGAAGTAGCAACCTTCGGCAACCGCACCAGCCTTGTCTTTCTGAGCTGCCTATACGGCAGTGAAGTCGCAATGAGATTGAGAAGTTGAAACGCATGTTTTCTGAGCTGCCTATACGGCAGTGAAGTCTCAGCGGTTTTACTTTTCGGCCGGCCTTGTTTTCTGAGCTGCCTATATGGCAGTGAAGAGGTGGAGCACCACGTCGCCGACCTCAATGATTTTCTGAGCTGCCTATACGCAGTGAAGTGCCAGCGCGACGATCCGCTCCAGCCAGCAGCATTTCTGAGCTGCCTATACGGCATGAAGCTCACAGGCATGACCAACGCTGTCGAGACGATTTCAGC
>NZ_BAAJYS010000241.1:0-5559 GCF_057543315.1 Acidovorax sp. KPB24-07 | reverse complement strand
CGCCGACCCGTTCGCCGGGGCGGGCGTGGGCGACCCGCGCAAGGCCACGCTCACCCTGCGCATGGACCCGCGCGGCGAGCGCCCGCGCAAACAGGTCATCGAGCAGCAGCTGCGCGCCGCGCTGGAAGACCTGCCCGGCGTGCGCGTGAAGATCGGCCTGGGCGGCTCCAACGACAAGTACGTGCTGGCCCTGGCCAGCGAAGACCCGCAGGCCCTGGCCACGGCCGCGCAGGCGGTCGAGCGCGGCATCCGCACCATCCCGGGCATCGGCGGCGTGAGCTCCACCGCCAGCCTGGTGCGCCCCGAGATCGCCGTGCGCCCGGACTTCGCGCGCGCCGCCGACCTGGGCGTGACCAGCAGCGCCATCGCCGAGACCCTGCGCGTGGCCACGGTGGGCGACTACGACCAGTACCTGCCGAAGCTGAACCTGGCGCAGCGCCAGGTGCCCATCGTCGTGCGCCTGGACAACGCGGCGCGCGAGGACCTGTCGGTGCTGGAGCGCCTCACGGTGCCCGGCGCCCGCGGGCCGGTGCGCCTGGGCGAGGTCGCCACGCTGGAGGTGGCGGGCGGGCCGGCCGTCATCAGCCGCTACGACCGCTCGCGCAACGTCAACTTCGAGATCGAGCTGGGCGCGCGCGGCCTGGGCGAGGTGACCGAGGCCGTCAAGCAGCTGCCCGCCGTCGCCCAGCTGCCCGCGAGCGTGCGCCTGATCGACGTGGGCGATGCCGAGATGATGGGCGAACTGTTCGCCAGCTTCGGCCTGGCGATGCTCACGGGCGTGATCTGCATCTACCTCGTGCTGGTGCTGCTGTTCAAGGACTTCCTGCAGCCGGTGACCATCCTGGCGGCGCTGCCGCTGTCGCTGGGCGGGGCGTTCGTGGCGCTGCTGGTGGCGGGCAAGAGCTTTTCGATGCCCTCGCTCATCGGGCTCATCATGCTGATGGGCATCGCCACCAAGAACTCCATCCTGCTGGTGGAGTACGCCATCGTGGCGCGCCGCGACCAGGGCATGAGCCGCTGGGACGCGCTGCTGGATGCCTGCCACAAGCGCGCGCGGCCCATCATCATGACCACGCTCGCCATGGGCGCCGGCATGATGCCCATCGCCCTGGCGCTGGGCAGCGCCGACATGAGCTTTCGCTCGCCCATGGCGGTGGCGGTGATCGGCGGGCTCATCACCTCGACCGTGCTCAGCCTGCTGGTGGTGCCGGCGGTGTTCACCTACGTGGACGACTTCGCGCAGTGGTTCCAGCGCCGGGTGATGCGGCGGCCCCCACCAGCCCCCCAGGCACCCCGCGCGCCCGAAGCGCCGCACCCGCTGTGAGTGGCGGCGCGGCGGCGCCCTGCCATCGGTGCGGCCCGCCCCTCTAGCACAGGGTTTGCGCTGCTGCGCCCAAGGCGCGGCGGCCTTTTCGCGTGCAGATGCACGGCTTCGCATCACCGGGAAAGCTGCCAGGACTTGTATACAACCATGGGATTCCAGAAGAATTCCAGGGAGACAAGACCATGCGTGCCACCAGTTCAGGGGAAATCCAGCCGGCCGGACGGCCTCCGTCCACGCCTGCACGGCCTGCGTCCCCGGTCCCGGATGCCCCGGAGCGCAGCGCCAGCCTGAAGGGGCCGGAGGGGCTCGCTGCGCGCGGCAAGAGCGGATCGGCGGCGGTCTACACCACCGCCAACATGGCGCAGCGCTCGGACCGGACCGTCCTGTCCAAGCTCAAAAGCCTCTGGAAGGGCGGCAAGACCACGGCCAACGCCAGCCTGGGCCCGCTGGCGGTGGGCACGCAGACCCAGCACCCGGTGGTGCGGCACAACCAGGTGCAGGCGCCGCGGTTCGAGGCGGACGGACGGGTGCCACTGCCCAACGCCACCAAGACCGGGCTGGCGCAGGCCGTGCAGGAGGCACTGCACCAGGTGGAGACCGGCCAGTCGCCCGGTACCGAAGGATCGGGCCGGGACGGCGGCATCGCGGGCACGGCGGCGTACTGGGCCCAGCAGGCGCTGTCCGTGCTGTCGCTGGGCAAGGGCCCTGCCAGCGTGCCCAGCGACGCGCTGGAGATGTTCTATGAAGCCGGGGGCCTCAAGGCAGGGGGCCAGAGCAGCCAGGGCAGCGCCACGGCGGAGACGAAGTCCATCGTGCTGGGCCATCTGGAAGGCCTGGTCCATGCCGAGAAGGCCAAGGCCACCATCCACCTGGCCACCCAGGCCGCGTTGCCCGGTGGCGCGCGCGTGAACACGGAAGGCGCATTGCAGCAGCTGACCGACGCCGCCAAGGCCGCCGAGCAGCGCTCCAAGGACGCGGCGACCGCCGCCAACGCCAGGATGGTCGCCGAACTGCTCTCGGGCGTGCCCGAGCCCCTGCAGCCCCGGCTGCAGGCAGCCACCGACACGCTGGTCGCGGCCCTGAACCACGGCACCAAGGTGCCCGACGTGCTGGCCGTCGAGCTGCTGATCAACACCGCCCGCGACACCTTCGCCGGCGATCCCGAGGGGCTGGCGACGGCCATGGAAAACCTGTCGCACAGCTCGCCGGCCCGGCTGGTCGGCCTGGTGCACGACGCCCTGCAGCCTTCCCCACCGGACCGCGAAACCCGCGCCGACCTGCAGCCGCTGTCGCGCCTGGCGTGCGCCATCGCCAGGCCGGCAGGCGGCATGCGCCTGCTGGCCAGGATGACGGACCCTCCCGCCGCCGGGACCCGGCAGGATGCCTTGCAGGTGGCCATGTCGGCGATGCTGCATCTGCAGTCGTCCCGGCAGCAGGAGGGCCCCGGGTCGGCCGAGGCCCCGGCGGACATGGCGTTGCTGCGCGACGCAGTGGCGCATGCGGTCGAGCTGGCCCAGCCACGGCACCACCCGGTGCCCGAATCCGAGCGGACGGTGGCGCAGCGCACCGCGTTCCATTGCCTGCAGAACGGGTTCACGACCAAGGCGCCGGGATCAAGCTACGACCGCGTGCGCCAGCGGCTGCTGCAGTTCAGCGACGGCGCGCTCGACCAGACCAGCCAGCGCAACGCGCGCGCGGCGTCCGGGCGGATGGGGCGGTTCCAGAACTGGCTGACGGGCGGGCTGCCCAAGGCCATCGTCAAGAACTCGGCGGGCATGGAAGGGCTGCTGGCGCCTGCGCTGCCCGCCATCGCGTCCTGGCTGCCTGGCGCGCAGCCGACGATGTGGCGCAAGTCGGTCATGCGCAAGATGACCGCCGCCGCCAGCGAGAACGGCATGCTGCCGCGCCGCGACGAAGCCGTGGCATCGCTGCACCGCACCGCCACCGACCTGCGCATCGATCTCCAAGCGCGCGCAGGGGCCGGCGCGCTGCCGGCCGAAACCCTGATGCTCGGGGTGCTGAAGGAGCTGGGGCTGGGCGGGAGCGCGCCGGCCCCTTCGCAGAAAACGCTCAAGCACCTGGGCAAGGGCTTTTTCCAGAAAGTGGAGGCCCACCTGGGGGCCGAGGGCATGGCCGGGCTGCCCCCGGGCCTGGCCGCCGACTGGCAATCGCTGCGCGGCAGCCGCCCCAATGTCGGGCACATCCTGAGGGTGCTGGGAGAGCACACCGATCTGCGCGCGCTGGCCGATGGCACGCTGTCGCCCACGGTGGGCCCCAGCCAGGTCGCCCGGGGCCTGCGCACCGATGCCATCGCCCACGAAGCCATCGGCGGCTTCCACGAGATTGCCGAAGCGGCCAGGGCCGCGGCCGGCGTGGAAGCGCCGCAGACCCGGGCACTGGCCGACCTGATGGTGGTATCGGCCGACCTGCTGGCCAAGGTGAAGCCCGCGGCCGCCTTGCGGTCCCTGCGCATCGACACCTTCGAGGCCATCGAAAGCAAGCTCACCCAGGACTGGCTCAAGACCCTGCCCGAGGGCGAGCGGCCGTCCCGGGAAGAGGCCCTGGACCAGGTGCAGGACGCCTGGCCCGCTTCGGTGCGCAGCGCCTGGTCCCAGATGAAGGAATCGGGCGACGATGCGGGCCGGCTGATGCGCACCCTGGTCGATGCGGCCCTGGCCGTGCCATGGAGCCCGCCCGCGGCCACCACCGGCGCGGCCTCCGGCAGCACCGCTCCCCGCACGGTGGCCGATACCGTGAAAACGGCGGCGCCCGCGCTGCAGGCCCTGCAGCGGGACGTGCACGTGAACCGCTTCGAGCTGTGCGTGTCCGACACCATCACGCTGTTCAACGACCTGCGCGGCCCGGCCGACGCGGCCGAAGTGATGAAATCGCTGTCGCAGCGCATCAGCCTGGGCGAGAAGATCAAGAGCAGCGATGCGCGGCTGGCCCGGCTGGAACTGGGCAAGGCCGTGTCGGTGACCACCGCCACGCCGGAACTCGTGACGCCGATCGCGGGCATCGGCCTGGGGCACGAGCGCTCGATGGACCTGAACATGGTCGGTGCGGCCATGCAGATGCAGATCGCCACGGCGGACTCCAAGAACGCCAACGTGGGGCTCAGCGTGGGCCTGCGGCGCGAGCTGGGGAACCAGGACCACGAGTTCAACCTGGGCGATGACGAAGCAGGCATCGCGCTGCGCTTCGACATGCGCCTGGAGGCCGGCGGCGAAACCTCGCGCACCGAGGGCGTGAGCCTGCGCATGCAGCGCACCGCCTCCCATGAGGACACCTTGCGGCGGCACTTCGCCGATGCGCTCATTGCCATGGCCCACGGGGGCGCCGCATCGTCGGAGGGCGGCCCGGACATGGATCCGCTGGCCCACCTGCTGGAGCACTTTCCTGCGCTGGCCGTGGCGGAGCTGTCCAACACCAAACGCAGCCGCACGTCCGAGATGGCCATCGGCGCCAACGCCATGGTCCGCGCGCGCGGGCCGCGGGACCGCGACGAGCACGACCGCAAGGCCACGCTGCGCGCCATCGGCGTCGACGTGCAGGCGGGGGTCGCCAGCAGCAACCAGCGTTCGCGCTCGGTGCAGACGGAAAGCCGTTCGGGGCTGAACGTGGAGGAATACAAGCTGTCGGCGCAGCACCGGGCCGATGTCCGTGCGAGCGCCAACGCCAGCCTGGGGCTGGTGCCGGCATCCAGGCACAATCCGGAAAGGGCCGCCCAGGCTCGCGGGGCCGGGCTGGATTTTCGCAAGCAGCTGGCCAACAGCGGGGTCGATACCACGCTGCGCATGACGACCCGCCATGGCGAGACCTGGGCCGACCAGACCCAGATGATCCGCGAGTTCGAAGGCCTGGATGATTTTCTGGCCGAGCTCGAACCCCGGATGCACGAGTTCGTTTCGGTCATGGCCGCACGCGACGGCGTGCCGCATGCCTCGGCGGAAGAAAAGACCGGCCGCGCCTGGCTGCGCCTGCAGGACACCCTGGTCCAGGCCGCACAGGCCAGCGCGCCTGGCATGACGTTTTCCGTGGTGACCAAGCTGCGCCCCCAGGCGGCTGAGGCCTACGACAAGCTGCAGGGCCTGGCACAGCAAGCCACCGAGACGGGCCAGAAAGCCGCCGCCGCAGCGCAGCAGGCGACCGAACCCGCCCGGCGAGCCACCATGGAAAGCCAGCAGGCCCAGGCCGCCATCCGGCGGGCCGCTGCCGCGGGCCAGCCCGCCGAG
>NZ_BAAJYS010000240.1:0-5601 GCF_057543315.1 Acidovorax sp. KPB24-07 | reverse complement strand
TACGCCAGCATCGGCGTGGCGGCGCCGCTGCTGCTGCTGGCCATGCGCGTGCTGCAGGGCGCGGCCATCGGCGGCGAGATGCCCGGGGCCTGGGTGTTCGTGGCCGAGCACGTGCCCGCCAACCGCTACGGCCTGGGCGTGGGCACGCTCACGGCCGGCATCACGGGCGGCATCCTGCTCGGGTCGCTGGTGGCGATCGGCATCAACCGCAGCTACGCGCCCGCCGAGGTGCAGGAATTCGCCTGGCGCATTCCGTTCATCCTGGGCGGCGTGTTCGGCCTGGTGTCGGTGTACCTGCGGCGCTTCCTGCACGAAACGCCCGTGTTCCAGGAACTGGCCGCCCGCCGCGCCGTGGCGCGCGAACTGCCGGTCAAGACCGTGCTGCGCGACCACCGCGGCGCCATGCTGCTGGTGGCCCTGATGACCTGGGTGCTGTCCACCGCCATCGTGGTGGTGGTGCTCATCACGCCGACCTACCTGCAGAAGGTGTTCCACATTCCCGCCACGCTGGCGCTGGAGGCCAACGCGGTCGCCACGCTCACGCTCACCATCGGCTGCGTACTCGTCGGCTGGGCCACGGACCGCTTCGGCACCCGCCCGGTGATGCTGGTGGGCTGGGGCGGCCTGGTGGTCACCACCTATCTGTTCTACACGGGCCTGCCGGGCACGCCGGCCACGCTGGTGTTCAACTACGGGCTCATCGGCCTGTTCGTGGGCTCGATCGCGCTGCTGCCCATCGTGGGCGTGCGGGCGTTTCCGCCCGAGGTGCGCTTCACCGGCCTGTCCTTCTCGTACAACATGGCCTATGCGGTGTTCGGCGGCATCACGCCCATCCTCATCACGCTGTGGCAGCAGCACGACGTGCTGGCCAATGCCCACTACGTGGCGGCCATGGGCGTGCTGGGGTTCGCGCTGGGCTTCGTGCCGCTGGCTTCGCGCGGCTGGCAGCCTTCGGCGCGTACGTAAAGGGGAAGAGGGCGCCAAGACCCGACACTCCGGCGCGTTCAAACGGAATCGCGTCTCGCTTGAGAATTGAGAATGAACGCAGTTTTTCAGAGCCTGCTGCGAATTTGCGGCGCCTTGGCCCTGGTGTTGTTCGGCCTTCTGGCTTTCGTCGTGGCCATGACGACCATGCCGGGGAGTTCATACCGGGGACCGCTTCCCGCCATGAGCGCCCAGGAACGGGAACTCTCGGTGCGGCGCGAGGAATTCAGCGTCGCTGGCAAGGTCGTGCGCAACTTGGAAGTCACCATTCCAAGCCCGTCGGCGCCGGGCCGCAGTGCCGTCGTCATTGGGGCGCACTACGACTCGGCCCAAGGAAGTCCAGGTGCCAATGACAACGGCACCGGTGCCGCAGCGGTGTTGGAACTGGCGAAGAGCCTGAAAGCTGGCGCTGAAACCGCGCGGTCAGACGTCATCCTTGTCCTGTACACCAATGAAGAGCCCCCGTACTTTCGTACCTCACAGATGGGGAGCGTCGTTCATGCAAAAGGATTGGTATCCCGTGGCATGAAGGTCAAGGCCATGCTGTCGCTGGAGACGATGGGGTACTTTTCTGACGAACCAGATTCTCAAAAGTATCCCTGGCCACTCAACCAGTTCTATCCCAGTCAGGGCGACTTCATCGGCTTCGTCGCGACCACTGCCGATTGGCGCCTCGTTCGCCGAGTCGTCCAATCGTTCCGCGCGCAGGCGGCTTTTCCGTCCGAGGGAGTCGCTGCGCCCCGGTTCGTGCCGGGCGTGGATTTTTCTGACCACGCTGCCTACCTGGACGAAGGCATACCGGCGCTGATGGTGACGGACACCGCTCCGTACCGGTATCCCTACTATCACACGGCCCAGGATACGCCGGACAAAGTCGACTTCGACAAATTGGCGCGCGTGGTGTCGGGCTTGAACGCTGTCGTGCGCCAGCTGGTTGCGGGTGAGTAGGGGGCAGGCCGGAAACGGTCGGCTCGCGGTTTAGCGGTCCGGAGAGCCGGCGAGGTGACGCTCTGCGACGTTGCACCTTGTTTGCTTTTCAAGGACGTGGATCCTCATCACGCTGCGGCAGCAACTTCGATGGTTGGAAGCTGCTTTCGGGCATCGCAAGCCCCTGACCGCTATTCCGAATGACAAAGCACTGAATGCAGTGGTTATTGGGGTTTCGTTGATGAGCCGAGATCAATGCCACTAGCTGGGATAGCGATTGAAAAACTTTTAGAAGTGTCGTGCAGACTTCGCCGCTTTCTCTATTGCCTTGGTTTCCTTTGCCTTCTCGGCAGCTTTCTGTTTTGCGAACAGGCGAACGCCTTCGGCAATGTTCTTGGGAACAAACACGTACTTCTCAACTTCATCGATGATTTCAGGATGAAGAAAGAAGGGGGAGTTGCCAGCCTCCCAGTCAGGCCTCATCCTGACAACCTTGCGGTGTGAGGGGCCGAAGTAGAGGTTGTTCCAAATCAACGAATTACGAGCGGGATGGCTCCGTTCGGAGATGATCTTTTCTAGTATTCCGTGCTGTATGCACGTGCCCTTTTCGTTATTCTCCAGTGCGGTCTTAACGCGGTCTAGTTCGACGCTCAGCATGTTCTTCTTTGTGCCATCTTCAAGAACGATGTCGTAGTCAAGGGGCTGGCAATAGCGTCGAAGCTCCCACACCGCGTGATCGAGGCGAATGATGTCGAATTCCTCGGTGCAATACGAGGACTCGTAATAGCGAAACTCTGCTCCCTCTTCCTCAAGCCGCCTGATGAACTTTTCTGTCGCGGGCTTGAGATCGATGGTGAATTTGCCCAGCTTTTTCATTTGATCTATCCCTGCAAGTACCGCATGCCCGCGATGGACTTTTACACGGTTCAGAAGACAGATGCCTTTGACATACTTCTCTAAGCAGTGCAGCGCTGACCAGTGGAACGGCTGGATTAGCCGTGCCCTGTAGGCCATGCGGGCTGCGATGTAATCCTTGTCCGCGGTTTCGCGGAAAGAGCGGATAGCAAAGTCGTTCAGTAGTACGTCCATAGACCATGGCATAGCATGCTCCTACTCGGAAGTTATAAGTACGTGCTCATCTCGAAGCCACAGGGAGTCAGACAGGGTACGGCTGCAATTTGCATCAGTGAAAATGGGGTGGCAATCTGCGTGAGCGCCAGATCTTTGCCCTTGACGAGTCACCCGTGACGGTGCCGCGGGCGAACCATACTGGTGCGGGGCTACCGGGCGTCAGGCCGAGGTCGACGGGCTGTGCATCGCATCGGCCCATTCCTTCTGGATCAGCTGCTTGAATTCGCGATAAGTCCAGTCGGAATCGGGCTTGAAGTGCTCGATGCGCTGCTCCTTGTCGTCGATGTAGTCGAAGAACTCGTAGTGCTGGCGGTCCTTGTTCGCATAGCGGTAGCACTGGATGGTGGCGCAGAAGTCGCCGCCGGGCCGGGGCGACGGGTTGCTCAGCCGGTGGATCTGGTAGTACTGCGGCGTGAGGAAGGTCACGTCGCCCGCGTGCGCGAGCATGTGGCCCCAGGAGGTTTCGTCCTGCGGGCTGAGGGTGCCGAACCACTCGATCAGGATCTGGCCGTGCAGCACCTTGATGATCGCGTTGGCCTGCCCGTGGTCGTGGATGGGCGAATGGCTGCCCGCTGGCCAGACCTCCAGCACGTAGGGTTGGCCGGGCGAGTCGCCCAGGTTGCCGTCCAGCGTGATGCGCAGGTAGCTGAAGCCGCCTTCGCCGCCCGCCTTCTTCTTGAGTTTCTCGAAGCACATCTTGCCCGGCGTGACGATCGAATACTGGATGGCTTGCGCGAACTCCGGGAAGTCCGGTGTTTCCAGGCGGATGTTCGGCCCCGCCACGTTGGCGTAGAGCAGCTGGCATTCCTTGGGCAGGTTCTGCGCCACGCTGACGGTGTTCTCCGCGATGAGGTCCAGCGTGATTTCTTCTGGGCGGATGACGAGCGGGGCGGGGTCCAGATTGACCGGGATCGGACGCAACAGCAGGTGGGGGTGGTCGCCCGCGCCCCGCACCTCGACGTGCCGCAGCATGGGCGCGAGCGCACCGAGGCCGAGCGGGTCGGAGGTTTCCGGGAAGGCGTATTCGAGCTGCATCAGATGCAGCAGCATCTCGCCCTTGCCGTAGCGCAGGCGCCGGTTGTTGCTGTCCAGGCTGAGCCAGTACGACTGGTTCGCCGAGGGCTGCAGCAGGGCTTTCGGGGCGGTGCTGCGGGCGAGCTCGAAGCGCTCGCCGTTCTTTTCGACCCAGAGCACGGCACAGGCCGCATCCACCGTCAGGCCGCAGGCGCCGGCCGGGTGCTTGCCGGGCTTGGCCGGCCGCAGGGCGATGGTGAGCGAGCGCGTGCCCGAATCGGCGGGCAGGCGCACGGAGGCGGTGCCCTGGCCGGTGATCCGGAAATCGGCCTGGGAGGCGTCCTGGGAGACGAGGTGGAGCTTGATCGGCGAGACGGTGGAGGCGGGCTGTGCGTAGGGCATGGCTTGGCTTGGCGGAATGGAGAGATGGGTGGGGCGGCGGAATGGGGCGGTGCGGGCGTGCGGGGCGGCGGTGCGCGTGCATGAGTGCATGCGTGCGCACGGCTTCCGGTGGCCCGGAAAGTGTTGGTGCTGGTGGTGTTTTCCTCCCTGTCATGGCGCCGCCTGGTTGGCGGTCTGTGCGTCGGTGTTGCGTGCTTCGGTCTGCGGTCCGGCACTGTGCCGGCCTGGCGCGCGCCCTGCCACAATGGCCCGCATGACGGCCTCTTTTGTACCTTCTTTCATGCACGACTCCACCCCCGGGGTTTCCCGGCACGACCTGCAGCGCGCGTTCGACACCCTGCTGCAGCCCGAGCGTTTCAAGGACTACGGCCCCAACGGGCTGCAGGTCGAGGGCAAGGACCGCATCGCGCGCATCGTGAGCGGCGTGACGGCCAGCCGGGCGCTGATCGATGCGGCCATCGAGGACGGTGCCGATGCGGTCTTCGTGCACCACGGCCTGTTCTGGCGCGGGCAGGACGGCCGCGTGACGGGCTGGATGAAGCAGCGGCTGCAGCGCCTGCTGGCCCACGACATCAACCTGTTCGCCTACCACTTGCCGCTGGATGCGCACGCCGAGCTGGGCAACAACGCGCAGCTGGGCCGCATGCTCGGCGTGGCCGCCGATGCGCGCTTCGGCGAGCAGGACCTGGGCTTCGCCGGCCCCGCGGAGTTCGCCGACGCGCACGCCCTGGCCCGCCATGTGGAGAGCGTGCTCGGTCGCGCCGTGACGCTGGTGGCACCCGAGCCGCGCCCGATCCGGCGGCTGGCCTGGTGCACGGGCGGGGCGCAGGGCTATTTCGAGGGGGCGATCGCCGCCGGGGCCGATGCCTTCGTCACCGGCGAGATCTCCGAACCGCAAGCCCACCTGGCGCGCGAGACGGGCGTGGCCTTCATCGCGGCGGGGCACCACGCCACCGAGCGCTACGGCGCCCCCGCTGTGGCCGAAAGGGTGGCCGCGCAACTGGGCATCGCCCACCGGTTCATCGAGATCGACAACCCGGCGTGATTGCGGGCGGCATTACGATTGCTATTGAATTGATAGCGATATGCCCTAGTACTGTATTGCGCTGCAGGCCAAAAAATAGCCAAAGGCCCGGACGGTCC
>NZ_BAAJYS010000239.1:0-5611 GCF_057543315.1 Acidovorax sp. KPB24-07 | reverse complement strand
TTCTGCTGCGTGGCCTGGTCCACGTGCGTGATGGCTTCGCTGATCTGGTCCACGCCGCTGCTTTGCTCGGCGCTGGCCGCGCTGATCTCGCCCATGAGGTCCGTGGCGCGGCGGATCGCGGCCACCACCTCGGCCATGGTGTGTCCCGCCTTGTCCACCAGCGCGCTGCCGCGCTCCACCCGGTCCACGCTGGCGGTGATGAGGCCCTTGATCTCCTTGGCGGCCTCGGCGCTGCGCTGCGCGAGGCTGCGCACCTCCGATGCGACGACCGCGAAGCCCCGGCCCTGCTCGCCCGCGCGGGCCGCTTCCACCGCGGCGTTGAGGGCGAGGATGTTGGTCTGGAAGGCAATGCCATCGATCACGCCGATGATCTCGCCGATCTTGCCGCTGCTGTCCTGGATGCCGCGCATGGTGTCCACCACTTCGGCCACCACCGCCCCCCCTTGCTCGGCCACCGACGAGGCGGTCTGCGCCAGTTCATTGGCCCGGCGCGCACTGTCGGCGTTCTGGCGCACGGTGCTGCCCAGCTGCTCCGCCGACGCCGCGGTCTGCTCCAGCGCCGAGGCCTGCCGCTCGGTGCGCGAGGACAGGTCGTGGTTGCCGGCGTCGATCTCGCTGCTGGCACCGGACACGCTTTCGGCGCTGTTGCGCACGGTCCGCACGACCGAAGCCAGCCGCGCGCTCATGCTGGCCATCGCCGCCATGATGCTGTTCGTATCCCCCGGCCGCACGGGAACGCGCGAAGCCAGATCGCCCGCCGCCACCGCGTCCGCGACACGCTTGAGCTCCGACGGATCGGCGCCGAGCTGCCGCACCACCGTGCGCAGGTAGACGCTCAGGCCGGCAAGGCAAGCCACCACGGCCAGCACCGCGGCCGTTGCCACCGCACGGCCCGTGGCCGCGTATTCCTTCACGTCGTTGATGCGGGAGGACAGGCGCTCGCCCTGGCGGTCCTTTTCCTGGCCCAAGGGCGCCAGCAGGCGGTTGCGGGCGGGAATGGTCTGGTCCACCAGGAAGGCGAAGGCTTCCTCCTTGCGATCGGCCTGGAGGAGCGCGAGGTTCTGCTCGCCGGTGGCCCAGAACGCGCGCATCAGCGCGGGCAGGGGCTCATAGGCGCGGCGCCCGTCGTCGGTGACCATGTTGGCGCCGAACTCTTCGAGGGTCTTTTGCAGCAGCTGGCGCTTTTCGGCGATGTCGGCCAACGCGGCATTCCGCTCTTCGGGTGTGCGCGACAGGATCGAGTGCCGCAGCTGCAGCGACACCCGCGTCACGTTCAGCTCCAGGGCCGCGATCCGCTGCAGTTGCGGCACGTTCCTGGAGCGGACCACCTCCGCGTCCTCGGTGACCTGCCCCATCATGATCCAGATCGCGACCGCCACCCCGCCAAGCAGGAGCAGGATGACCCCGTTGATGAGCATCAAACGGCGTGCGAGCGTGTTCCGTCCTTGTCCAACCTCCATAGCGATCCCCTGTGCCTTGATTGTTTTGACAGCGCCGCCGCATGGCGGGCCATACGGGGCGCTGCGGGTGGTGCGCAGGGGCCATTGTTCGCGTTATTCGCAGGAAATGCCAGCCCCCCGTGTCACCACGGATGCAGAGGATCTATCGCCGCAGCGCTATGCGGGGCCGCAAAGCCCGTCCACGGCCTGGAACATCGACTGTCGCGCCTGGCTCACCACCTGGCCTTTCCAGGCATCGGTGTCGGTGTAGAAGGCGGCCAGCATTTGAGCCCTGATCTGCGTTGCCAGCTCAGCCGGAGCCTCCGGATGCAGGTTCAGCCAGTGCTCGGCGCGCAGGGCCTGCATGACCTCCAGCACCGGCACCGTGCCGTATTCCATCGCGATGCCGGTGATTTCGGCCTGTGGACATTCTTCGTACACGCTGTTCCACATCAGGCCCGTGAGAAAAGCCGAGGTGGACGAACCGTCGTAGATCGAGGTGACCGGCGTGGCGCCACCGCCGGCCCACCAGTCGCGCGCCCGCTGCACCGAGGCGGCATCGTCCCGGCCGGCATAGATGCGCTCGCCATGGCCGCTCGGCCCCAGGCCCGTGTGCAGATCGATCCAGGCGATGCGCCGGGCGTGCTCGCCCTGCTCGCGCAGCACCTGGCGCAAGGTGCGGTTGCTCCAGGTCGGGGCCGTGCCGCCGAAGAACAGCCCACCCGGAAACTCATGCTGGCCGCGGCTGATGGCGGCCTGCCACGCGGCCTCGCCGCGCTCGGCGATGAAGCGGAACACCGCCTCGCGGTTCTCGGCCGTGGGCGGCCACTGGTCGGGCAGCAGCAGCGGCTGGATCTCGCGGTAGGCCGCGTTCTCCGGCAGCGGCCGGGTGAAGTCGTGGAAATTGCGGTTCAGGTCCACGTTCTCGTGCGTGGCCCGGCGGATGTGCGAGAAACCATACGGGTTGAGCCCATGCACGTAGAGCACGGCCACGCCCTGCTCGCGGGCCTTGGCGCGCCAGGCCTCGTCGTGCAGGGCAAACACCTGCACGCCGCTGCCGCAGTAGCCTTCGACCCCATGGCAGGCGCTGCTCACGATGAGCAGGTGTTGCGCATGGTCCGGGCCGTCGCGCACCACGTCCATCGCCAGCGTCTCGCCGTCGCGCCCCTTGAGCGGGTGCGTGTGCGACTCCACCAGCAATCCGGCGGCCGCGGCGGCCTCCAGGAACTGGGTGCGGGCGCGCGCGTAGCTGGGGGAAAACGCCGGGGCGATACCGATCATGAAGATCTCCGTTCAAGAGGCCGGGAGGCAAAAAAAAGGCAACGCAAAAACCCCGCCGCGAGCGGCAGGGCGCAGGCGCCCGAAGCACCCGAAAAACAGGAATGCCATCCGGCACCCTTGGGAGCCAGGATGGAGGCCGGCACGCGCCAGCGGATCAGCCGGCCGGCCGGGACAGCCAGCCTTGTGCCAGCTGCACCCAGTAGGTGGCGCCGAGCGGGATCAGGTCGTCATTGAAGTCGTAGCTCGGGTTGTGCAGCGTGCAGGGGCCGCCGCCATGGCCCATGGCGCGGTGGTCGCCATCGCCGTTGGCGATGAAGCAGTAGGCGCCAGGCTTGGCCTGCAGCATGAAGGCGAAGTCTTCCGCGCCCATGGTGGGCTCCTGCCGCACCACGTTGGCCTCGCCCACGATGCCGGCCATGACCTGGCGCGCGAACTCCGCTTCGGCAGGCGAGTTGATGGTGGGCGGGTAGTTGCGCACGAACTCGAACTCGCACGTGGCCTCGTGCGCGGCGCAGGTGTGTTCGGCCACCTGCTTCATGCGGCGCTCGATCATGTCCAGCACCTCGACGCTGAAGGTGCGCACCGTGCCCTGCAGTTCGCAGCTGTCGGGCACCACGTTGGTGGCCTCGCCGGTGTGGATCATGGTGACCGAGATCACGCCCGCATCCACCGGCTTCTTGTTGCGGCTGATGATGTTCTGGAAGGCCTGCACCATCAGGCAGGCGATCGGCACGGGATCGGTGCCCATGTGCGGCATGGCCGCGTGGCTGCCCTTGCCGCGGATGACGATCTTGAACTCGTTGCTAGAGGCCATCACCGGGCCGGGGCTCACGGCGAACTGGCCGGCCTTCATGCCGGGCCAGTTGTGCATGCCGAACACGGCCTGCATCGGGAACTGCTCGAACAGGCCATCCTCGATCATCACGCGCGCGCCGCCGCCGCCCTCCTCCGCCGGCTGGAAGATCAGGTACACGGTGCCGTCGAAGTCGCGGTGCTTGGCGAAGTGCTGCGCCGCGGCCAGCAGCATGGCCGTGTGGCCGTCGTGGCCGCAGGCGTGCATCTTGCCGGGGTGGGTGCTGGCGTGGGCGAAGGTGTTGAATTCGGTGATGGGCAGCGCGTCAATGTCGGCGCGCAGGCCGATGGCCCGGCCCGAGGCGCCGCCGTCGCGCCCGTGCACGATGCCGACCACGCCCGTCTTGCCCAGGCCGCGGTGGATGGGAATGCCCCATTCGGTGAGCTTGCCGGCCACCACGTCGGCGGTGCGGACTTCTTCAAAGCACAGTTCGGGATGCGCGTGGATGTCGCGGCGCACAGCGGCGATGCCGGCGGCCTGCGCAACGATGGAGTCGAGGACTTTCATAGGAACATTCCTTTAGCGGTGCACCAGGGCTGGACCCAGCGACCATGACGAAAAAGAAGGGCAGGAATGCAACATGCATGCCTGACGCACCGAGTCTAGGGCCTGCCTGCCCCACACGCCGGAAACTGCTTTGATTGACCTGGCGCAACCTGGGATGCTAATCGCCTCCATAGGATGCCGATAGTCCCAGCAGGCCAGCACGCAGCCTGCAGGTTTCGGCCCTTCGCAAACTCGATCGAATGGGCACCGCTACGTGCCACGTCCAAGCCATCTTCCCCCGGTCCGATCCCCCGATGCCCCCCAGGGCATCCCTTCAGCGCAGAGAGCCAGGATACCCCATGAAATTCTTCAACGGACTGAGCATCGGCACCCGCCTGCATGGCGTGTCCCTGCTATTGATCGCCGCACTGTCGGCCCTTGCCCTCACCTCCTGGCTCCAGCTCTCGGAAGTGGCGCGGCTGGCCGACGTGGCCGGCAAGACACGCGTGCTCCAGCTCGGGCTCATCGCCAGCACCGAGCTGAGCGTGACGCAGGTGCTGCTGGACCTGCGCCAGGCGCTGCTGGTGCAGTCGCCCCAGGGCATCGACGCCGCGGCCAAGGACATCGACGCGATGCGCCAGCAGATCACCCGCAACGATGACGCGTTCCTGCAGGGGGTGACCAACCAGGCCGGCCGCGACGCCTTCGAGCGCGACTGGCTACAGCTGCAGCGCGCCACCTGGCCCGCCGCCGAGGCCAACATGGCCCTGGTGCGTGGGGGGCAGCAGCCGCAGGCGCAGTCCATGCTGATGGAAAGGACCATTCCCACCTTCATGCCCATGCAGGCCTGGCTGAAGGCCGAACGCGAGCGCCAGAGCCAAACGCTGGCAACGGAGGTACAGGGGATCCAGTCCGCTGCCGACGCCACGCGGCGCCAGCTCACCGCCCTGGTCACGGTGATCGCCATTGGCCTGATCGCTTTTTCCTGGTACATCGCAAGGCTGCTGCGCACCCGCGTGAAGGTGTCGCAGGACGTGGCCGACCGGGTGCGCCAGGGCAACTTCACCCAGCCCGTGATGGACAGCGCCCACGACGAATTCAGTCCGCTGCTGCAGACCATGGCGACCATGCAGGCTTCGCTGACGGACGTCGTGGTGAACGTGCGCAACAACGCCGAAGGCGTGGCCACGGCCAGCGCGGAGATCGCCTCCGGCAACAACGACCTGGCCCAGCGCACCGAGCGGCAGGCCTCGGCGCTGCAGCAGACCGCCGCGTCGATGGAGCAGCTCAGCTCCACCGTCAAGCAGAACGCCGACAACGCCCGGGAGGCCAACCAGCTGGCCGCCGGCGCCAGCGCCATCGCGCAAAAGGGAGGCGACGTGGTGACGCAGGTCGTGGCAACCATGAAGGGCATCCACGACAGCAGCAAGAAGATCTCCGACATCATCGGCGTGATCGACGGCATTGCCTTCCAGACCAACATCCTGGCGCTGAACGCGGCCGTGGAAGCGGCGCGCGCCGGCGAGCAGGGCCGGGGCTTCGCCGTGGTGGC
>NZ_BAAJYS010000238.1:0-5630 GCF_057543315.1 Acidovorax sp. KPB24-07 | reverse complement strand
CATCGGGCGTCCAGGTGGCGTCCGGCGCGAAGAGGGCGAGCAGGGCGCCGTGGTCCTGGGCGCGCATCGCGTCCACGAGGCGGTGCAGCAGGGCCCGCGCGGCGTCCGGCGTGGCCGAAAAGCGCACCTTCTCCCGGCGCACCTGGGTGCGGGCGCGGTGCACCAGCTGGCGGCAGGCCGCCTCGCTGCGGTCCAGCACGGTGGCGATCTCGCCGTAGTCGCTGTCGAACACGTCGTGCAGCAGGAAGGCGGCGCGCTCGTCGGGCGACAGGCGTTCCAGCACCACCAGCAGCGCGATGGACAGATCGGATGCCAGCTCGGCACGCGCATCGGCCGCCGGCGCGGTGGCGTCGCGGTCCAGCCAGGGTTCGGGCAGCCACGGGCCGCTGTAGGCCTCGCGCTCGGTGCGGGTGGCGCGCAGCCGGTCCACGCACAGGCGGGTGACGGTGGTCACCAGCCAGGCCTCGGCCGTCTGCACGCGCTCGGCCGGCGTGGACTGCCAGCGCAGCCAGGCGTCCTGCAGCACGTCCTGTGCATCGGCGCGGCTGCCCAGCATGCGGTAGGCCACGCCCAGGAGGCGCGGGCGGTGCTGAAGGAACGTGGCGGTGTGCGGGTCCGGGGCGAGGGGTTTGTCGGCGTTCATGCCTTCAAGACGGGTGGCCGGGCCGGTTTGTGACAGGAATCCGCGCCGCCTGCCAAAAAAAGAAAACCGCCCGGCCGGGTGGCGGGGCGGTTGCTCTTGTTTTCATAGCTGCCAGCGCATGTCGCGGTAGCGCTGGAGGCCTTTTCGATGCCTGGCGTTACTTTTTCTCGCTGCCGTCGCCCAGCTGCGCCAGCGCGGCATTGCCGCCCAGCGACAGCAGGCCGGACTGGGCGTAGACGCCCAGCTTGTGGCGCGTGTCGATGATGTCCAGGTTGCGCATGGTCAGCTGGCCGATGCGGTCGGCGGGGCTGAACGGCGCGTCTTCCACCTTTTCCATCGACAGGCGCTCGGGCGCATAGGTCAGGTTGGGCGACTCGGTGTTGAGCAGCGAGTAGTCGTTGCCGCGGCGCAGCTCCAGCGTCACCGTGCCGGTCACGGCGCGCGCCACCCAGCGCTGGGCGGTCTCGCGCAGCATGATGGCCTGCGGGTCGAACCAGCGGCCCTGGTACAGCAGGCGGCCCAGTTTCAGGCCGTTCATGCGGTACTGCTCGATGGTGTCTTCGTTGTGGATGCCGGTCACCAGACGCTCGTAGGCGATGTGCAGCAGCGCCAGGCCCGGGGCTTCGTAGATGCCGCGGCTCTTGGCTTCGATGATGCGGTTCTCGATCTGGTCGCTCATCCCCAGGCCGTGGCGGCCGCCGATGCGGTTGGCTTCCAGGATCAGCGCCACGGGGTCGTTGTACTCGACGCCGTTCAGGGCGACGGGCTGGCCTTCCTCGAAGCGCACGGACACTTCCTCGGACTTGACCTGGACATCGTCCTTCCAGAACGCCACCCCCATGATGGGGTTCACGATGCGGATGCCGCTGTTCAGGAACTCCAGGTCCTTGGCCTCGTGCGTCGCGCCCAGCATGTTGCTGTCAGTGCTGTAGGCCTTTTCAGCGCTCATCTTGTAGCCGAAGCCTTCCTTCGTCATGAAGGCCGACATTTCGGCGCGGCCGCCCAGCTCGTCGATGAACAGCTGGTCCAGCCAGGGCTTGTAGATCTTGAGCGAGGGGTTGGTGAGCAGGCCGTAGCGGTAAAAGCGCTCGATGTCGTTGCCCTTGAAGGTCGAGCCGTCGCCCCAGATGTGGACGTCGTCTTCCTTCATGGCCGCCACCAGCATGGTGCCGGTGACGGCGCGGCCCAGCGGCGTGGTGTTGAAGTAGGTGATGCCGGCCGTGCTGATGTGGAAGGCGCCGGCCTGCAGCGCGGCGATGCCTTCATGGGCGAGCTGCGTGCGGCAGTCCACCAGGCGGGCTTTTTCGGCGCCGTATTCCATCGCCTTGGCGGGGATGGCGTCGTAGTCCGGCTCGTCGGGCTGGCCCAGGTTGGCCGTGTAGGCGTAGGGCAGGGCGCCCTTGTTCTTCATCCAGCGCAGCGCGGCGCTGGTGTCGAGACCGCCGGAGAAGGCGATGCCGACCTTCTGGTTCAGGGGCAGGTTCTGGAGGATGGTGGCCATGTGCGGTGCCTTGCGGTTCAGCCGAAGTGGCAGATGTAGTGGTAGGCGCTGGCGACGCGGATCTCGAACTTCGACTGGCCGGGCACGCTGAATTTCTCGCCCGCGCCGGACTTCACCCAGGCGTCGGTGCCGTCGAGCTTGTACTCGCACGCGCCGCCCACGCATTCCATGATCTCGGGCGCGCCGGTGTTGAAGGTCAGCGTGGCGGGCAGGATCACGCCCACCGATTTCTTCGTGCCGTCCGGAAACGTGATGTTGTGGCTCACGCATTTGCCGTCGAAATACACGTTGGCTTGGGTGGTGACGGACACGCCGTCGATGGTTTCGGTGGTCATGGATGCGCTTGAAAGGAAGAGGAAGGGGGAAAACCGAAGATTCTAGGTTGAACGCTGCGGCCGGCCCCCGTTCCCCGTGCGAGGCGGCGCCCCAAAACGCCGGGCCGAAGGCGCGCCCCACGAAAAAGGGAGCCCGAAGGCTCCCTGCTGGATGCGTTGGCCGTCCGGCCGGTGGTTCCTTCAGCGCCAGTAGGGATCGCGCGGGCGGGGCGGGTAGTAGGGGCGGCCGTAGCTGTCGTGGTATTCGATGACCGTGGTGGACGAGGGCGTCACGTAGGCGGGCGGGCCAGGGTAGGTGGAGACCACCACGCCCGGCTGGGCGTAGCCGCCGGAGTAAGCGGGGGCCGGCGGCGCGCTGGCGATGGGCTGCACGCTCACGGGAATCCAGGCGCCCGGGTCGTGCTGCGTGCGGGTGGTGTACTGGCGGCCCGCGTACTCGTAGAGCACGTTGTAGCCCATGGTGCGGTTCTCGTAGTACGTCTGGGTGGAGCAGCGCTGCACGTTCTGGTACTCGGGCCGGGTGCCCTCGATGTTGTTGCCCAGCACGGCCCCGCCGATCAGCCCGATGGCGGTGGCGGCGGCGCGTCCGCTGCCCTTGCCGATCGCGTTGCCGGTGGCCCCGCCGGCGATGGCACCCAGCACCGCCCCGGCGCCGGTCGGCCGGGATTCGCCGTAGATGGTTTCGTTACCGCACACCTGCTGGGGAATGGCCACCTGCTCGGTGATGGGGGTGGCGGAGAGGACGCGGCCCTGCTCCTGGGCGCTGGCACCGGCTGCAACGGCAGCCAGCGCGGTCAACAAGATGATTTTCTTCATGGAGAAGCTCCTTTCGGTCGGTGTACAACGCATCAGGCTGAGAAAAAGTTTAGGGTCGCCGTGTCAAGCCTGCAGCCGGGGGCCGTAAATCTGGGTAAAGATTTGTGCCGTTTCAGGGCTTGGAGCGCGCGGTGGCGGCTTCGTTCCAATCGGCTTCGTTGAAACCCACGGTGATGCGGCCGTCCGCCCATTCCACGACCGGGCGCTTGATGACGCTGGGCTGCGCCTTCATCACCTCGGCGGCGCTGCCTGCGTCGTGCACGGCGGCCTGGGTGTCCGCATCCAGCTTGCGCCAAGTCGTTCCCTGGCGGTTGAGCAGCTTTTCCCAGCCCACCGCATCGGCCCAATGCGGCAGGCGATCGGCCGGCACGCCCTGCTTCTTGAAGTCGTGGAACTGGTGCGCAACGCCCTGGGCGGCGAGCCAGGCGCGGGCCTTCTTGACGGTGTCGCAGTTGGGAATGCCGTAGAGCACGGTGGTGTCCGGGCGGGCGGCGGCGTGGGCGAGGGGACGGGTGGGGGTACGGGTGGGGGTACTCATGGCGCAGATCATCGTGCAAGCCGCGCTCGGCGACAATCCGGCCCCGTATGCACACCAATTTCGACACCCTGGAAGGCTGGCTCGGCCATTGCGAGCGCCTGCACCCGAAGAACATCGACATGGGCCTGGACCGCGTGCGTGCCGTGGCCCGGCGCATGGATCTGCGGTTCGACTGCCCGGTCATCACCGTGGCCGGCACCAACGGCAAGGGCTCCACCTGCGCCATGCTCGAAGCGGTGGCGCTGCAGTCGGGCTACCGCACCGGGGTGTACACGTCGCCGCACCTGGTGCACTTCGAGGAGCGGTGCCGCATCCACGGCGAGATCGTCGCCGCTTCGGATCTGGTCGCGCACTTCGCCGCCGTGGAAAGCGCCAGGATCCTGGATGGCGAGGACATTTCGCTGTCGTACTTCGAGTTCACCACCCTGGCGATTCTGCGGCTCATGAGCCTGTCGCGGCTGGATGTGGCCATCCTCGAGGTCGGCCTGGGCGGGCGTCTGGACGCCACCAACGTGATCGACACGGACTGCGCCGTCATCACCAGCATCGACATCGACCACACCGAATTCCTGGGCCCCGACCGCGAAACCATCGGACGCGAGAAGGCCGGCATCATGCGCACGGGCCGCCCCGTGGTGGTGAGCGATCCCATGGCGCCGCAGAGCGTGCTCGACCATGCTCTGGAGATCGGCGCCGACCTGTGGCGCTTCGGCCATGACTTCAACTTTTCGGGCGACAAGCAGCAGTGGAGCTGGGCCGGGCGGGGGCGCCGCTACGCCGGCATGGCCTACCCTTCCTTGCGGGGCGCCAACCAGCTCGTCAATGCCTCCGGCGCCCTGGCGGCGCTCGAGGCCCTGCGCGACCGGCTTCCGGTCACCGCCCAGGCGGTGCGCAACGGGCTGGCCATGGTGGAACTGCCCGGGCGCTTCCAGATCGTTCCCGGCCAGCCGACCCTGGTGCTGGATGTGGCGCACAACCCCCATTCGGTGGCGGCGCTGACCGCCAACCTGGACGCGATGGGGTTCTTCCCCACCACGCATGCCGTGCTGGGCGCCATGGCCGACAAGGACCTCGGCCCCATGCTGGCCAAGATCGGTCCGCTGGTGGACCGCTGGTATTTCACCGATCTGCCCACGCCCCGCGCCGAGAGCGCCGCGGGCCTGCAGCAGAAATGGAACGCCCTGCAGATCGTGGCCGGGGGGCGCCGCACCGTGCCCACCAGCCTGCACGTGGACCCCCAGCAGGCACTGCAGGCGGCCGTCGATGCCGCGGAGCCGGCTGATAGAATCGTGGTCTTTGGCTCGTTCTACACGGTGGGCGGCGTTCTGACCAATGGGACGCCTCGCCTGCAGGCCAAGCATCTGGGCGCATAAGGTCCGCACGATTCTGCACTCCATGGCATTTTTCAAGTTTCGGTGGCCCGGCAGCAAGGAGCAACCCGATAAACCCGCGGGCAAGCGTTCGCGCAATGCCCAGGCTGAGAGCATCGAGGCCATGCGTCGGCGCGCACGGCACCGGCTGATCGGCGCAGCGGTGCTGGTGTTGCTGGGGGTGGTGGGTTTCCCCATCCTGTTCGACACCCAGCCGCGCCCCATCCCGGTCGATATTCCTATCGACATTCCCGATCGCAACAAGGTGGCTCCCCTGGTGGTGCCCGAGGCCGCGCCGGCCCGTCCGGCAGCTTCGGCCCCGGCCATGGCGTCGGCCGGGGGGCTGGCCGAAGGCGAAGAGGTCGTGCCGTCTAGCCGCAACGCGCCCAAGCCGGCGGCGTCTGCTCCGGTGCACGCCCCTGCGCCC
>NZ_BAAJYS010000237.1:0-5654 GCF_057543315.1 Acidovorax sp. KPB24-07 | reverse complement strand
TGCCGCTGCGCGTGCTGGAGCTGATCGCGCGCGACAAAGCCTGCGAGCATCCCGGGCAGGCCTGCCACGGCGAGTCGTGCCCGCTGGCCCGGGGCTTCTACGACCGCCTGCCGGCCGCGCGCGTGGCAGCGCTTTCGCCCACGGCGGGCGGCGGCGACCGGCCCCTGCTGGACCAGGCCCACGTGCGCGAAGCCGCCCTGGCCCACGGCGTGTGCCCCTACTACCTGGGCCAGGAACTCGCCCGCTGGGCCGACGTGGTCGTGGGCGACTACCACTACTACTTCGATGCCGGCGCGCTGCTGCACGGCCTGGCCCAGGCCAACCAGTGGCGCGTGGCGGTGCTGGTGGACGAGGCGCACAACCTCGTGGAGCGCGGCCGCCGCATGTACACGGCCGAATTGCTGCCCGATTCGCTCTACCAGGCGCGGCATTCGGACACCGCCGCCCGCGTGCCGGCGGTGAAGAAGGCGCTCGACAAGGTGCGCCGCGCCTGGGTGGCGCTGGACAAGGCGCAGCCGGGGGCCTACACCGTGCACGAGGCCTTCCCCGCCGCGCTGCTGGCCGCGCTGCAGCAGTGCGGCAGCGCCCTGGCCGACCATTTCGCGGAGCACCCCGAGCAGATGGACCCGGCGCTGCAGGCCTTCTACCTGGAGTTGCTGCACACCCAGCGGCTGGCCGAGTACCTGGACACGCATTCGATGGTGGACGTAACCCGCGCCCCCGGCGGCGCGCCCGGCAGCTCGGTGGTCTGCCTGCGCAACGTGGTGCCGGCGCCGTTCCTGGCGCCGCGCTTCGCGGCGGCGCACACCAGCACGCTGTTTTCCGCCACGCTGCAGCCGGCGCGCTACTACGCCGACCTGCTCGGCCTGCCGGCCGGCCATGCCGGCGTGGACGTGGCCTCGCCCTTCCAGGCCGCCCAGCTGCGCGTGGCCGTGGCCCGCCACATCTCCACGCGCTACCCGGACCGGTCCGCCTCGCTCGTGCCGATCGCGGACCTGATGGCGCGGCAGTTCGCTGACCGGCCGGGCAACTACCTGGCGTTCTTCAGCAGCTACGAATACCTGCAGCAGGTGGCCGAGGCGTTCGCGCGGCGCCACCCGCAGGTGCCGCACTGGCTGCAGTCGCGCCGCATGCAGGAGGCCGGGCAGCGCGAGTTCCTGGCGCGCTTCACCGAGGGCGGCGAGGGCATCGGCTTCGCCGTGCTGGGCGGCGCGTTCTCCGAGGGCATCGACCTGCCGGGCCGGCGCCTGATCGGCGCGTTCCTGTCCACGCTCGGGCTGCCGCAGATGAACCCGGTGAACGAGCAGATCCGCCAGCGCATGCACGCCCTCTTCGGCGCGGGCTACGACTACACCTACCTCTACCCGGGCCTGCAGAAGGTAGTGCAGGCGGCCGGCCGCGTGATCCGCTCGCCCAGCGACGAGGGCGTGGTGCACCTGATCGACGACCGCTTCGCGCGGGCCGAGGTGCAGCGGCTGCTGCCGGCCTGGTGGGCGGTGGAGGATTAGGTCTCCAATCGGCCTCCAGCACAGATTCTTCTAGGGCATATTGCTATTTAATTTGTAGCAAATGATGCCCCGCCGCCGGGGTCATGCGGCCGCGTTCGCCGGGAAGTCCGTGGACGCGGCCAGCGCGCGCCACTGGGCGGTTTCCGCCTGCACGAACGCGTGCTTGTCGGCAATGGCCTGCAGCGTGTCGGTGCCCAGCGGCAGTCGCAGGGGCGGCGCGGGGCTGTCCACCAGTTGCAGGATGGCCTGGGCCAGGCGCACGGGGTCGCCGGGCTGGTTCCGATGGATGCGGCGGGCCGCCTCGCGCACGGCGCCGGCGCTGGCGGCGTAGTCCTGCACGACCCGGGGCGAGATCGCCAGCGACGCCGTGTCGAGGAATTCGGTGCGAAAGTAGCCCGGCTCCACCACCGTGGCGTGGATGCCCAGCGGTGCCAGCTCGGCGTGCAGGGCTTCGGTCAGGCCCTCGACCGCGAACTTGGTCGAGCAATACACGCCGAAACCCGCACTCGATTGCACCCCGCCCAGCGACGAGATGTTGATCACGTGGCCGGCGCGTTGCGCGCGCAGGGTGGGCAGCACGGCACGGGTCACGTTCAGCAGGCCGAACACGTTGGTGTCGTAGAGGCTGCGCACCTCGTCGGCGGTGGCCTCTTCCACCGCGCCCAGCAGGCCGTAGCCCGCGTTGTTGACCAGCACGTCGATCCGGCCGAAGCGTTCCAGCGCGGCGCCCACCGCCTGGCGGGCCTGTGCCTCGTCGGTCACGTCCAGGGACACGGCCAGCAGTGCGTCGTGGGTGCCCAGCCGCTGGGTGACGGACTGCGCGCTGCGCGAGGTGGCCACCACGGCATCGCCCCGGGCCAGCGCGGCCTCTGCGATGCGGGCACCGATGCCGCGCGAGGCGCCGGTGATCAGCCAGACGCGGGGATGGGAAGACGACGAAGCGGAGGAGGAAGCGGAAGTGGCAACGGAAGCGGTGGCGGTCATGGAAAGTCCTCGGGTTTCTATTGGCGGTCTGCTCGGTCTGGCAGGCCGGTCGATCCGGCTGCCGTGGGTGGGACTTTAGGCACACCATTGCCATTGCACTAGCCCATAATCCCTCGATTCATACGCAAGCAATACTTGTCAATTGACGGTCAATCAAGGGGGAATGCCATGGCCATCAACGAACTGCGGGCCATCGCCACCTTCGCGAAAGCCGCCGAACTCGGCAGCCTGCGCCAGGCGGCCTCGGCACAGGGCGTCACGCCGCAGGCGGCCAGCCTGGCGCTGGCGCAGCTGGAGGCGCACCTGGGCGTGCGGCTGTTCCACCGCACCACGCGCAGCCTCAGCCTGACGGAGGAGGGCCGCCGGTTTCTCGATGCCGCGCAGCCCGGGCTGGCCACCCTGCAGCGGGCGGTGCACGGCGCGCGGCGCGGGCGTGAGGAGATCGCCGGGCCGCTGCGCATCACCGCGCCGCGGTCGATGATGCTGGAGGTCATCTGGCCCGTGGTGGACGCGTTCTGCCGCCGCTATCCGCAGGTGGAGCCCGATGTGCAGCTGGACGACCGCATCGGCAACTGGGTGGAGGACCGGGTGGACGTGGGCTTTCGCTCCGGCTACCCGCCCGAGGGTGGGGTCGTCGCGCGGCGCCTGATGGCGCTGCAGCTGGTGGTGTGCGCCACGCCGGAGTACCTGGCGCGCCATGGCGTGCCGTTGCGCATCGAAGACCTGGCCGGGCACCGCTGCAGCGGTTTTCGCCACCCCGCCACGGGCAAGCCCATGCCGTGGGAGTTCCGCGTGGGCGAAGAGATCGTGGCCCACGCCGTCGCGCCGGCAGTCTGCGTCAACGACATCGAGCTGGAGGCGCGCGCCGTGCTGGGCGGCCACGCGATCGGACAGCTGGTGGGCACCACCGCCGCGCCGCTGGTGCGCAGCGGCCGGCTGGTGCCGGTGCTGACCGATGTGGTCGCGCACCACCTGGGCTTGTACGTCTACTACGGCAGCCGTGCGGCCCAGCCGGCGCGGGTGCGCGCCTTCATCGACCTGGCGGTGGACATGCTGGCGGACAACCCGGCGTTTGGCCTGAGCCCGCAGGAGCTGGCGGGGGCCAGCGCGGCGCACGCGAAGGCGCTGAAGAAAAGCCGGAAAGCCGCTGCCGCCACTGCCACTGCCGCCGCCGCCCCGGCATCGGCGCCGACCCGCTCGGAACAACGCCCTACAGAAACGACTTAACTGGCGCGTGTCTTCGCGCTTGGAGCTCCACCCGTAGAAGCTTCAAGGGGCGGTCTCAAACCTGAAGTGCAACACCTCGATTGAGATGGATTTGCCGTCTCAGTGAATGGTAGCGTCCTGCTGCTGAGCAATGCCTGCATGAACTGCTGGAGCACCTGATAGGGAGAGCGCCACTCCAGGGTCTGGCGAGGACGGTTGTTCATGAGGTCGGCAATGGAGTCGAGCGCAGCCTGATCGTGGATGCCCAGGTCAGTGCCCTTGGGCAGGAACTGGCGCAAAAGCCCGTTGGTGTTCTCGCAGCTGCCGCGCTGCCATGGGCTGTGTGGATCGCAGAAGTACACGCGCACGCCTGTGGCCTGCGCGAGCAGGCGACTGTGCGGGTGCAGCTTGGGGGCAGGACGCGCTGCATCGCGGCGAGCTTGGCAGGCAGCCTGGGCGGACCGCAAGGCATAGCCGTCGCCAGGGGTGCTGTTGCGTACCAGCTCACGGTACACGGTGCTGGGGCTGCGCCCGAGCAGGCGAGCGATGAATCGCCCGCTCCATCCTTGCTGGACCAGCGAGGCCAGCGTCAGGCGTTCTTCGGGGTGCAAGTGCGTGTATCGCGAAGTCATCTGTGCAAGTTACCTGAGGTTCAGGTGTTGCACTTCAGGTTTTAGACCGCCAATCGGTTTTAAATTGTGATTGCTTATTACATTCCGTCACGTGAGTTTTGCTCTGTACATTCAAACGCTTTTATTGCAAAGGAGATTGAGAATGCGTTTGAAAAGTGCGGTGTTGTCTGGTTTGGTGTGTGTGAGCGCTTTCGTCGGAGCTAATAGCGCATACGCGGCCGGTTATTTTGGAGCAACGAGCAAAACTTCATATGACGGATGGGCTTGCGACCCAGCAACTCCCGGTTATGCAGGATGGATCCACTTATGGCGAGATGATGGTAAATTTTTAGGCGCACTACCATCTGGAATACAACGTGAAACTGCCGTACAGTCAATCTGTGGCGATAGTGGGCTTCACGGGTTTGCGGGGGAAATATCGTTTCCTTCGGAATACCTCGACAATCGGACACACACTGTTCGCGCATACTTCATTCGTGATGACGGGACTAATTTCGAGTTGCAAAACTCAGTGAGTGTGACTTTTGATGGCGGCCCTGTCGCCCCTCCGCCTCCGCCGCAACCAGTAACTCAAAGTGGGTGCAGCGAAACGGGGAGCCCCCCTTCAACTGGATGGGTAGTTACAGGGCATAGCAAAGGGGGATGCCCCGGCAGTCAACTCTATTTCAGTTGGACCTATATCGCCGATTTGCCAATTGGAAGTGAGGTGGCAATTTGTTACACGACATTCTCCATTCCTTCCAATTGGCGAATCTCTAGCCAGCCTGATTCCACAGCCAATAGTAAGTGCTATTACAGCACCGGTTTTGGACAGAGTCCGGACCGATACCAGATCATTAAAAGAATTTCTTAACTAAATCCCTGTCCAGCTAGATTTGATCCATAGCCAGGATTCAAAGTGGGCCGTCGGTTTTTACTATCACGAGTTGAGTCAGGTCGTGCGCAGTCGGCACGCCATCAGGCTTTCGTCGTGGTACTGGCCATCGACGCACAGGTAATCGCGCTCGACGCCATACGCCACGAAACCCGCGTCCCGGTAAAGCGCTACGGCCGCCGCATTCGATGCGGTGACGCCGAGGTTGACTTGGCGAACGCCCAGCGGCGCGGCGGCGTATTGCAGGGCGAAGCGCAGCAGGCGCCGGCCCACGGCCTGCCGGCGCGCCTCGGGCGCGACATACATGCCCCACAGGAACGCCTTGTGCGAGAGCTGACGCATGTCCTCGCGCTTGATGCCCACGGTGGCGACGAGCCTGCCGCCGTCGAACGCGCCCAGCACGGCCCGGCCGGGCTGGGGCTGCAGGCGGCGTTCGAAGTCGGCCAGGGG
>NZ_BAAJYS010000236.1:0-5671 GCF_057543315.1 Acidovorax sp. KPB24-07 | reverse complement strand
CGCCCCAGCACGCGGGTGGCCTCGAACACGGTCACGCAGTGCCCAGCCTGCGCGGCGGCCACCGCCGCCGCCATGCCGGCCCAGCCGCCCCCGATGATGGCAACACGTTGCATGGAAGAAAGCCGGCTCAGAGGCGTCCGAGGGCCTGCACCTTCCAGGCCAGCCACAGCTTGCGCAGCGGCGTCAGGCTCACCCGCTGGTGCAGCACCTGGAAGCCGTCGTGCTCGATCTCGCGCAGGAGGGTGCGGTAGATGCTGGCCATCATCAGCCCGGGCTTCTGGGCGCGCCGGTCGCCCGTGGGCAGCAGGGCGAGCGCTTCGTCGTAGAGCCGGTGCGCGCGCTCGGCCTGAAAGCGCATCAGCGCCGTGAACCGCTCGGAATACTGGCGCTTGAGGATCTCGTGCGCCTTCACGTCGAACTGCTGGAGCTCGGCCACGGGCAGGTAGATGCGGCCCATCATCGCGTCCTCACCCACGTCGCGGATGATGTTGGTGAGCTGAAATGCCAGGCCCAGGGTGTGCGCGTATTCGGTGGTGCGGTCGTCGGTCTGCCCGAAGATGCGCGCGGCCACCTCGCCCACCACGCCCGCCACCAGTTGGCAGTAGCGCGACAGGCCGGGAAAGTCGAGGTAGCGCGTCTGCTCCAGGTCCATCTGGCAGCCGTCGATCACGGCCTGCAGGTGGCGCTCCTCGATGCCGTAGGCCGCCACGTGCGGCATCAGCGCCTGCATCACCGGGTGCGTGGCACGCCCGGCAAAGGACTGGGCCACCTCGGCCTGCCACCAGGCCAGCTTGGTGCGGGCCACGCCGGCATCCGAGACTTCGTCCACCACATCGTCGACCTCGCGGCAAAAGCCATAGAAGGCCGTGATGGCGGCGCGCCGTGGCGCGGGCAGGAACAGAAAGGCGTAATAGAAGCTGCTGCCCGAGGCGGCGGCTTTTTGCTGGACGTACTGTTCCGGTGTCATGGGGCGCGATTCTCCCATGGGCGCCCGGGCTCGGCGGCGAACCGGGCTGGCTCGGGGCAGGGGCCGGCCTGCGGCCAGGCCAGGGGAGGGTGCCTTCGCATTCCTGCTTGCGCTTTCGGGTGGCCGTGCCGTGCCCGAACAGAGCCTGCCTACAGTGCATTTCAAGCGGCGATTTCCCGATGCGAGGCACGGCGAGCGACCGCCTCGAAAGGTTTTTCCATGTCCCTCAGTTCCAAGTTCGCTTCCAAGGTCTTATCGGCGGGCAACCGCTTCGTCAAGGAGGTGGCGTCGAAAACGACGGGTCAGGCCAAGACCCCATCGGGTGCCGCGCAGTCCCGGCCGCAGCAGGACACCGTGTTCTCCAAATTGAGTTCGCGCAACAATAACGCGGCCGCCAGTCCACAAGGCTGGCAGTCGCAACAGCCCCGGGCCAACCTGCAGTCGTTCCGGCCGGGCAGCCAGCAGGCTGGCCTCGCTGGCCAACAGCAGCAGCGTGTGCAGACCCCAAGTTACCAGCACGCCACGGCTGCCGCGACTTCTCCGCGGAAACAGCAGCCCGGGCCCGCGAGCTTGAAGATGTTCGGCGATGGGCGCAGCAATGCACCAGCATCCCAGCCGGGAGTGCACCGCACGTCGATGCGCCCCACCGGTTCGTCCAGCTCCCTCAGCTCGCTGAGCTCCTGGGGTTCCTCCAATTCTTCGAGCTCCCTCAGCTCCTGGAGCTCCACCAGCTCCTCGGGCTCTTCGAGCCCGTCGAGCCCGTCGAGCCCCTCACGCCCCACGAGCCCGTCGCGCCCCTCGACCCCGACGAGTCCTTCGCGCCCCTCGACCCCGACGAGTCCTTCGCGTCCCACGACCCCTGCAAGCCCCACCCGTCCGACGAGCACGGCGCAAGCTGCAAGGCCTCAGCAGGCAGCCACCTCTGCGAGTTTCGGGCGGACCAGGCCCCAGTCCTCGGAAGCCGATACGGCCCAGCCCAAATTGCAGTTCATCCGCGGAACCCGGGAGGTCAAGGCGAAATACCTGGAGGCCAAGGCCCGCATGGAGGCCGTGATCAGGGAGCACCATCAGGTGGACACGGCGTTGGACAACGCGACCGATGCCATGTCCGACAAGGAGTACGACGCGCTGAACGCACGGTATGAGACCCTGTCCGCTCAGAAAAAGGCAGCGGTCCGTGAACACAACGCCCTTCGCAACGAAATGGCGAGGATGAACATTCCTGTGGTGCACCATGTGAGCCAGGCACTGACGGCCAACCTTCCGATGCTGGAGAAACTGGCGGACCTGTCCGGCAAGTTCACCAAGGTCGATCAGACGGGCATGGCCTTCGATCTGGAGGGCACGATGCGCCGAAGCGGCGCGAAGATGGTGAGTACCTTCAAGACCGCTCAGGAGTTCGACGAACTGTCGGGTCAGCGCGATGCGATCATCAAGAGCCAGGCCCAGCTCAAGCAATTGCTCGCCAGCGACGAGATGGTCGGCCTGCGCTATGCCGATCCCAAGCTGCATGCCTCACTCAGCCAGATGGCGAAGATGGACCTCGGCCAGTCTTTCCGCAAGCTGGACGCCCTGCAAAGCGTGGCCAAGGACATCGAAGAAGCGTTCGACAGCCAGGGGCTGTCGTCAATGCTGTACTCGACTCCCAGCACGCCAGAAGAAATTCGGGAGCGCAAGGAAAAAGAGTTGCGAGAACACCAAGAGGCGATCGACCAAGGCTACATGTAAGCCGGTGGACCGGGGGCCATCGGCTCCGGGCCCCCACTGCCTGCCGCCATGGTGGCGGGCGGGCCTCAGAAGGCGATCTGCTCCACACCCATGTCGCTCGGCCGGCGCAGCGCCTCTTTCATGAACATGCTCATTGGGAGCATGCCTTGCTGCTCCACGCTGAACCACTTCTTGTACAGCGCGGCCATCTCGCCGCCCTGGATCATGCGGCGCGTCACGCGGTCCACCAGTTCCTTGAACTTGGGATCGTCCTTGCGCAGGCCGATGCTGTAGGGCTCCAGCGACAGGCGCTTTTCCAGGAACTGGTAGTCGTCCACGTTCTTGCCCAGGCGGGTGAGCGGAATCCAGATGCCCGCATCGTCGGCGAAGGCGGCATCGGCCTCGCCCTTGACCAGCGCGCCCACCACGTCGATCGTGCTGTCGGCCAGCACGTAGTTGAAGTGGCGGTTGTAGGTGCGCTCGTTGGCGCGCAGCAGCCCTTCGTTGGTGGTCTTGCCCTGCACGGCGATCTTCTTGCCCTGCAGGTCGTCCAGTGTCTTGATGCCCGAGTTCTTGCGCACTAGGAACGAAGAGGTCGCCACGAAGATGTGGTGGCTGAACGCGATCTCCTTTTGCCGCGCGGCCGTGTTGGCGGTGCCGCCGCACTCCAGGTCCACCACGCCGTCCTTCACGTCGCTGATGCGGTTCTTGCCGTCCACCAGCAGGTAGTGCACGCGCAGGTCGGGGCGTTTGAGTTCCTTCTTGATCTCGTCGAAGATCTGCAGGCACACGTCCACCGTGTAGCCCTTCACCGCGCCGTTGGCGTCCTTGAACGAAAACGGCAGGGACTTTTCGCGGTGGCCCAGCTTCAGCTCGCCCGAGCTGGCGATGCGCGCCAGGGTGTCTTCCGCCCACGCGGGGGCAGCGCTGCCGAACGCGGCCAGGGCCGCCATGAGCGCCCAGGGGCGCAGTCGAGAAAGGAAATGCATGGGTGGAGGCGAAAAGGCGGATGAAGGGGCGGCGGATGCGCCGGCGCCCGCACGGGCGAAAACCGCAAAGTGTATGTGCGTGTAACGAAAAAAGGCAGAGCCTGCCCGCGCCCCCGCGTGCAGGTGCGTCTTATTCACCACACCGGCGACGGCGCAGCCCCGGGTTGGGCGCCCTCACTCAGCACTCGACCACGTTCACCGCCAGCCCGCCGCGCGAGGTTTCCTTGTATTTGCTCTTCATGTCGGCACCGGTCTGCATCATGGTCTTGATGACCTGATCGAGCGAGACCATGTGCGTGCCGTTGCCGCGCAGGGCCATGCGCGCGGCGTTGATGGCCTTGATCGCGCCCATCGCGTTGCGCTCGATGCAGGGGATCTGCACCAGCCCGCCCACCGGGTCGCACGTCATGCCCAGGTTGTGCTCCATGCCGATCTCGGCCGCGTTCTCCACCTGCGCGGGCGTGCCGCCCATCACCGCCGCCAGCGCGCCGGCCGCCATCGAGCAGGCCACGCCCACCTCGCCCTGGCAGCCCACCTCGGCACCCGAGAGCGATGCGTTTTCCTTGTAGATGATGCCGATGGCACCGGCCGTGAGCAGGAAGTCGGCGATGCCGTCCTCGTCGGCGCCGGGCACGAACTTCACGTAGTAGTGCAGCACCGCCGGGATCACGCCGGCCGCGCCGTTGGTGGGCGCGGTCACGACGCGCCCGCCCGCCGCGTTCTCCTCGTTGACGGCCATGGCGTAGAGGTTGATCCAGTCCAGCATCGACAGCGGATCGCGCAGCGCCTCTTCGGCGCGGCCGGACAGCGTCTGGTGCAGCTGGCCCGCGCGGCGCTGCAGCCGCATAGGGCCGGGCAGGCTGCCGTGGCTGGCGCAGCCGCGCTGCACGGCGCCGGCCATGGTCTGCCAGATCTGCAGCAGTCGCTGGCGCACGTGCGCGCGGCTGTGCCAGTGCCCTTCGTTGGCCGGCGTGACGGCGGCGATGCTCTGCCCGGTGGCGGCGCATTGGGCCAGCAGTTCGGCGGCGGTGCGGTAGGGGTGCAGCAGTCCCATGCCGGAACCTGCTGCGCCCTGGTCCAGGGCCTCGACGCTGTTGAGCACCCGCTGGCCGCCTTCGTCCACCACGAAGCCGCCGCCCACCGAGTAGTAGGTGCGCGTGAGCAGCAGTTCGCCCTGCGCCCCATGGGCATGCAGGCTCAGGCCGTTGGGGTGAAACGGCAGGCTCTTGCGTCGGAACAGCAGGTGCTCCTTTTCGATGAAGGCGATGCGGTGCGTGCCCAGCAGGTCGATGTGGCCGCCCGTGCGGATCGCTTCAACCGTGGGGCCGATCCGGTCCGGGTCGATGCGGTCGGGCTCGTGCCCGGCCAGGCCCAGCAGCACGGCGCGGTCGGTGCCGTGGCCGATGCCGGTGGCGGCCAGCGAGCCGAACAGCTCCACCACCACGCGGTGCACGGGCGCCAGGCCCATGCAATCGCGCAGGGCGACGGCGAACTGCCGCGCCGCGATCATGGGGCCGACGGTGTGGGAGCTGGACGGGCCGATACCGATCTTGAACAGGTCGAAAACGCTGACGGACATGGCGGGCAATGAGGGCTGTGGGGCGCGCAGGCTAACCGGCTGGCGGGGGCCGGGCATGCTCGCTATCCCGGGGCGGCCTTGCGCGAGGCCTGTGCCTTACCGGCTCAATCAAAATCGATCGCTACAAAAAATATAGCGTCATGCCCTAGTAATCATTGTGCTGAAGGCCGATTCGATGCCTGGATTATCGGCCTACAGAGCCGCGACTGAAGCCGCGCTTGCCGGGCATGAATTCGCCTTACATCGCCACGGCCCGGCCCAGCATGCGGGCCCAGTCCAGCGGGCGCAGGCGCGGGCGGGTGTGCAGGCTGTCGCCGTCGAGCGCCTCCACCTTGTCCAGGATGCGCAGTCCGCCCTGCACGACCAGGCGCAGCTCCCAGCCGGCGCGGCCGGGCAGGCGGTGCACCAGGGGCGCGCCCTGGTCCATCA
>NZ_BAAJYS010000235.1:0-5690 GCF_057543315.1 Acidovorax sp. KPB24-07 | reverse complement strand
ACGCTGGAGCTGGGCGGCAAGAGCCCGCAGGTGATCTTCGCCGACGCCGACCTGGATGCGGCGGTGCCGGTGGTCATCAACGCCATCGTGCAGAACGCCGGGCAGACCTGCTCGGCCGGCTCGCGCGTGCTGATCGACTCGCTCATCTACGAGCCGCTGCTGGAGCGCCTGGGCCGTGCCTTCGAGGCCCTGCGCGTGGGCCCCGCGGCGATGGACCTGGACGTGGGCCCGCTGATCCGCCAGAGCCAGCAGCAGCGCGTGTGGGACTTCCTCTCCGATGCGCAGGTGGCCGGCATCCCGCTGGTGGCGCAGGGCACGGTGGTGGACGAGGCGCCCGAGACGGGCTTCTACCAGGCCCCCACGCTGCTGCGCGACGTGCCGGTGGACCACCGCCTGGCGCAGGAAGAGGTGTTCGGCCCGGTGCTCTCGGCCATGGCCTTCGAGGACGAGGACCACGCGGTGGAGCTGGCCAACGCCACGCGCTTCGGCCTGGTGGCGGGTGTGTGGACGCGCGACGGCGCCCGCCAGTTCCGCATGGCGCGGCGCATCGCCAGCGGCCAGGTCTTTATCAACAACTACGGCGCGGGCGGCGGGGTGGAACTGCCCTTCGGCGGCGTGAAATCGAGCGGCCATGGGCGCGAAAAGGGTTTCGAGGCGCTGTACGGCTTCACCACCCTCAAGACGGTGGCGATCCGCCACGGGTAGCGATTGCTATAAAATTAATAGCTAAACGCCCTAGTGGATATTGTGCTGGAGGCCTTTTTGGCCTCAAGCCCCCTGGATCAGCCCAGCGCGGTGTCCAGGATCATCATGATCACGAAGCCGATCATCAGCCCGCCCGTGGCCCAGGCTTCGTGTCCCTTGCGGTGCGACTCGGGAATGATCTCGTGGCTGATGACGAACAGCATCGCCCCGGCCGCAAAGCCCAGGCCCCACGGCAGCAGGTGAGAGGAAAAGCCGATGACCGTGGCGCCCAGCACCGCGCCCAGCGGCTCCACCAGGCCTGACGCCATGCCCAGCGCCACGGCCAGCCAGCGCTTGTAGCCGGCGGCCAGGAGGGCCACGGCCACCACCAGGCCCTCGGGCACGTCCTGGATGGCGATGCCGGCCGTGAGCGTGCCGGCGCGCAGCGCGTCGGCCCCGCCGTAGGCCACGCCGATGGCCAGGCCCTCGGGCAGGTTGTGCAGCGCGATCGCGAAGACGAACAGCCAGGTACGCCGCAGCGTGCGAGGCGACGGGCCGCCCTCCACGCCCTTGATGAAATGCTCGTGCGGCAGCAGCCGCTCCATGACCAGCAACGCAAGTCCGCCCAGCAGGATGGAGGTGCCGATGATGCCGCCCGCGCCCCAGGCCCCCGCGCCCGCCGACTGGGCCGCGGCAATGCCGGGAATGATGAGCGAGAACGAGCAGGCGGCCAGCATCACCCCCGCGCCGAAGCCGAACAGCGTGTCCTGCACCCGCTCGGACAGCCGCTGCGAGAACACCACCGGCAGCGTGCCCAGCGCGGTCGCCAGGGCCGCCACCAGCCCCCCGTGCCAGGCCTGCTCCACGCGCGGGTTGTCGGCCAGGAATTGGAAGAACTGCCGGCCCAGCACCAGGACGCCGGCCAGCACGATGGCCACCCCCATCCATCTGCGCATGCGCCAGCCGGTGCGTCCGGTGAGTGTGTCGTCAGCGTTCATGTGCAAGGCCATGGTCGGAGGGTGGATCGATGGATCGGAAACGGGGAGCGCCGTCAGAACGAAGAATCGCTGCGGCCCTCGCCTGGCGTCAACCGCGGGCCTTCGCGTAGCGGCGGGCCACTTCGGCCCAGTCCACGACGTTATAGAACGCGGCGATGTATTCCGGGCGGCGGTTTTGGTACTTCAGGTAGTAGGCGTGCTCCCACACGTCCAGGCCCAGGATGGGCGTGTTGCCCGACAGCAGGCCTGCCATGAGCGGGCTGTCCTGGTTGCCGCTGCTCTCCACCGCGAGCTGGCCGCCGGGCGTGACGGACAGCCAGGCCCAGCCGCTGCCGAAGCGCGTGAGCGCGGCCTTGGTGAAGGCCTCCTTGAAGGCGTCGAACCCGCCCAGCTCCGCATCGATGGCCTGCGCCAGCGCGCCGGAGGGCTGCCCGCCGCTGCCCTGGCCCGCTGGCGCCATCACGGTCCAGAACAGGCTGTGGTTGGCATGCCCGCCACCGTTGTTGCGCACGGGCGCCTGGAGCTTCTCGGGCAGCGTCTGCACCTGGGCCACCAGCGCCTCGATGGACAGGTCGGCCTGCGGCGTGCCTTCCAGCGCGGCATTCAGGTTGTTGACGTAGGTCTGGTGGTGCTTGGTGTGGTGGATTTCCATGGTCTGCGCATCGATGTGGGGTTCGAGCGCGTCGTAGGCATAGGGCAGAGCGGGAAGCGTATGGGGCATGGTTTTCACTTTCTACAAAGGGAGCGGAAACGGGTGACCGGGCGACCGGGGAACGGTCTTTGGACGGTGGTCTTCACAGAAAACCCTGTCTTTGAAAATGATAATTATTTTCATTCACCACGATGATGGCACGGTTTTGCGCAGGGTTTTGTGGGATTTGCGCCTGCATACGCGCGCCGCGCCGTGGCGTCGCTCTTTTTCCACCGGGTGGAAACCCTGAATATTCCCCCTGCCGTTCCCCCGCAGAATGTTCGGGTCCCAAAGCGCACGGCGTTCACGCTGGCCTTTTCGGGAGGGAGCGTTACATCGTCCAGGACGATCCATAAAACAAAGGAGGGTTGCGATGAAAAGCACGTCAGTTCCACCCGCGCCGTCGGCCGCCACCAGCACCTGCGCCGGCACACCCATCACCCTGCCCCCGACCTTGCCGCCCAGCCCCTGCTGCTGCGACAGCGATCCGGTGGCCGGGCTCCAACAGCTGTTCGTGGACTATTTCCAGGGCAAGGGCATGGCGGCGGGCCGCGACCCGGCCACGCGGCCGGTGTTCCTGCGCCTGCACGGCGTGGCGCATGGCCAGTTCACCATTGATCCGAACCTGCCGCCCGAGCTACGGGTCGGCGTGTTCGGAAAGGCGCCGCAGTACCCGGTGTGGGTGCGCTTCTCGGCCGACGTGCAGCCCGGCAACCCCGACCTCAAGGGCACCACGGGCATCGCGATCAAGCTGTTCGGGGTGCAGGGCCGCAAGCTGCTGGAGCCTGATCAGGACGCCACCACGCACGACTTCATCCTGCAGAACCACGATGTGTTCTTCACCGACACCGCGCGGGACATGTGCGAGTTCACCTGCGAATCGCTGCACGGCCGGGGCGATGCCTACCTGAAGGCGCACCCCGTCACCGCGCAGATCCTGAACGACATGGAAAAGACGGTGGACTCCGTGCTGGCCACCGACTACTGGAGCGTGCTGCCCTCCTGCTTCGGCCAGGGCCGCTTCGTCAAATACAAGATCGAGCCGGTGCAGGCGCCGCCGGCCGACGCGCCGCCGGACTTCGACGACCCGTTCTACCTGCGGGCCGACCTGCATGCCCGCCTGCGCAAGGGCCCGGCGCGTTTTCGCTTCCTGGTGCAGTTCCAGACCAACGACCATGACATGCCGCTCGACGCCGCCACGGTGCGCTGGAGCGAGCAGGCCAGCGTGCCGATCGAGGTCGGCATCCTGGAGCTGCCCCAGCAGGACCTGGACGCCCGCGGCCAGTCGGGCTACGGCGAAAACCTGGCCTACAACCCCTGGCATGCCCTGCCCGAGCACATGCCCATGGGCAGCATCGCCGAGGCGCGCAAGGCCGTGTACCGGGCCTCGTCCGAAAACCGCCGCAACGTGAACGGCGTGCCGCTGGGCGAGCCCGTGGTGCCCCGTCCGGCGCAGTACGCGCCCGGCGTGGACTATCCCGCCGCGAAGGACACGCGCATCGTGCGCGCCGCCGTCCACCCGGCAATCGGCATCGCCCGGGTGGGCAACAGCGAGACAGCGTTCTATCTGGGCCCTCAGGTGGTGAACCCGCCGCCGCAGCCCCAGGGCTTTTACCGCGATGCCACCGGCGCGCTCAAGCGCGAGGCCGCGCAGTTCCGCATCTACGGCTACAACGCCGCGGGCGACGTGGTGCGCGAGCTGACCGCCGACTGGGCCGACATCGAATGGTCCGTGCACGTCGCCAACAGCAAGGCGGCCTGGTACCAGTGGCAGATCGCGCTCGACATTCCGGAGGCGGCCAAAACCCAGCTGCCGCTGCGCAATGCCAAGAACGCCGCGCGCGACACGCTGGTCATCGACGCGGGCGTGCAGCGCATCGCGGGCCGCAACGCGGCGCCGGTGCCCTGCACCGGGCAGTTCACCGGCGTGCCGGTCAAGATCGGCGAGCTGCAGACCGACGCCAGCGGCCGGCTGGTGTTCCTGCCCGGCCACGGCGTCTCGGCCTCGCCCACGGGCAGCCCGATCTTCAACCCGGCCGACGGCGACTCGTTCATCAACGCCGACGGCTGGTACGACGACACCTGCGACGGCCCGGTCTCGGCCACGGTGCGCATCGAGGGCCAGGAGATTCCTGTGGAATCCGCCTGGGTGGTGACCGCCCCGCCCAACTACGCACCGCAGGTCAAGACCCAGCGCACGCTGTACGACCTGCTGCAGGACCTGTACGTCCAGGCCGGCTGGCTGCCCGCGCCGGCCACGATCTCGTTCGCCGACGACGTGTACCCCATCCTGCAGCGCCTGTCGGGCCTGCAATGGGTGAACCAGGGCTTCGCCACCCTGTTCGGCCACCAGGGGCAGTACGACTTCGAGAACCCCGCGCTGATCGAGCGGCTCTCCGCCCTGCCCCCTGCAGGCGGCTACGACCCCAACGCCGAACTGCGCCGGCAGGTGTTCAACAGCTTCCGCCCCCCCAGCCCACCGGACGGCAACCAGATGCCCTGGCCCTGGCTGTACGGCGATGCGATGACGGTGCCCGCAGGCCAGAGCCCGCGCCAGAACGCCAGCATCAGCCAGACGCAGAGCAATGTGCTGGCGCGCTGGGTGCAAGGCGACTTCGTCTCCGACTGGGATGCCGGCCGCCAGCTGCCGGCCAGCATCGACGCGGTGCCGCTCGCGCAGCAGCCCGCCACGCTGGACCGGGCGGCGCTGGAGTTCTGCCTGGCCGACGCCTTCCACCCCGGCTGCGAAATGACCTGGCCCATGCGCCATCTGACGCTGTACAGCCGCCCGTTCCGCATCCGCCAGCGTCCGGCGGGCACGGCCGAGCCCAGCTATGGGCCCACGCTCGACCAAGCCACCGCGCTGTCGGCCCAGGGGCCGCTGTATGCCCAGGGGCCCGGCGACATCAACCGCTGGATGGGCCTGCCCTGGCAGGCCGACACGGCCTACTGCCGGGCGGGGTACGACACCGCCTACGACCCGTTCGCGCCCACCTTCTGGCCGGCCCGCGTGCCCAACCACGTGCTGACGGCCGAGGACTACGCCATCGTCGTGGACCGGCAGCAGCCCATGGCCCGGCGCATCGAGGCGTTCTCCAACCGCACCAGCTGGAACAAGCCGCTGCACGGCACCACGGCCGGGCAGATGGAAGAAATGGTGCGCATCTTCGGATCGATGGGGCTCGTGGAAGTGCGCCCGGGCGTGCCGGACGATCCGGCCTTCCCGGCGCAGATGATGGTGGCGTCGTACGGCCCCGATGTCTCGGCCGCCGACGCCGCCAGCCTCAGCGACGCCGCGCTGGCCGCGCAGACCCGCC
>NZ_BAAJYS010000234.1:0-5704 GCF_057543315.1 Acidovorax sp. KPB24-07 | reverse complement strand
GCGGAGGCCCACCGGCGGCCGCCGAGCGCGAGGCGCGCTGGCCAATCTCCTCAATATCATCGGGCGGCGCACCGGCGCGCGCTCCATCATCACCGTGGGTTGACCCTATGACTTCCTTGACTTCGCAACGCCTGCGGTTCGCACTCCACGCTTTGGCCGCAGGGGCCCTGCTGGCCTGCGCGGGCGGCACGCTCCAGGCCCAGACGGCCGTGGGCACCGGCACCAGCAGCGTGCGCGCCGGCGAGCCGGTCACGCTGAACTTCGCCAACGCCGAGATCGAGGCCGTGGCACGCACCATGGCCACCATCACCGGCCGCAACGTGGTGGTGGACCCGCGCGTGAAGGGCCAGCTCACCCTGGTGACCGAACGCGCGGTGACGCCCGCGGCCGCCTTCCAGCAATTCCTGGCCGCGCTGCGGCTGCAGGGCTTCACGGTGGTGGAGGCCGCGGGCCTGTACAAGGTCGTGCCCGAGGCGGATGCCAAGCTGCAGGCCGGCAGCGTGAACGTGTCGGAAAGCGGCCTCGGCGGCACGCGCGGCGGCGGGCAGATCGTCACGCAGATCTTCAAGCTCAACTTCGAGAACGCGGCCAACCTGGTGCCGGTGCTGCGCCCGCTCATCAGCCCCAACAACACGATCAACGTGAACCCCGGCAACAACTCGCTGGTGATCACCGACTACGCCGACAACCTGCAGCGCCTGGCGCGCATCGTGGCGGCCATGGATGTCTCCAACGCCAGCGACGTGGAAGTGATCCCGCTGCAGAACGCGCTGGCCACCGAACTGGCGCCGCTGGTGTCGCGCCTGCTGGAGGGCAGCGGCACGGCCGCCGGGGCCGTTCCGGCCGTGGCCCAGGGGCAGTCGGACACGTCGTTCCGCACCACGCTGCTGGCCGAGCCGCGCAGCAACTCGCTCATCCTGCGCGCGGCCAACCCGGCGCGCCTGGCGCTCGTGCGGTCGCTGGTGCAAAAGCTCGACCAGCCCGCCACGCCCGGCAGCAGCGCCGCGGGCGGCAACATCCATGTGGTGTACCTCAAGAACGCCGACGCCACCAAGCTTGCGGCCACGCTGCGCGCGGCGCTGTCGGCGGCCACGGGCAGCGGGTCTTCGGGCTCGGGCACCACCTCCAGCGCGCCCACCGGCTCGGGCCTGGGCTCGACCGGGCTGACGGGCGGCATGTCGCAGACCGGGGGCAGCAGCTCCATGAACAACAACTCCACGTTCGGCGGGAGCAGCAGCAGCGGTGGGCTGGGCAGCAACGCCAGCAGCGTGGGCAACTCGTCCAACAGCAACCAGCCTTCCACCGGCGGGCAGATCCAGGCCGACCCGACGACCAACTCGCTCATCATCTCGGCGCCCGAGCCGCAGTACCGGCAGCTGCGCGCGGTGATCGACCAGCTGGACGGCCGGCGTGCCCAGGTGCTGGTGGAAAGCCTGATCGTCGAAGTCGCCGCCAACAAGGTGGCCGAGTTCGGCATCCAGTGGCAGAGCGTGGTGGGCAACACGGGCAGCGGCACGGTGGGCGTGATCGGCACCAACTCCACGCAGGGCGGCGGCTCCAACATCATCAACCTCGCCCTGGCGGCGGCCAGCGGCAACTCGACCAGCATCGCCTCGGCGCTCACCTCCAGCGGCAGCAGCCTGGGCAACGGCCTGAACGTGGCCGTCGCGCCGCGCATCAACGGCAACTACTACCTGGGCGCGCTGGCCAACTTCCTGGAGAACACGGGCGATGCCAACGTGCTCTCCACCCCGAACCTGATGACGCTGGACAACGAAGAGGCCCAGATCATCATCGGCAACAACGTGCCGTTCGTGACCGGCTCCTACGCCAACAGCACCGGCAGCAGCACCGTCAACCCTTTCACAACCGTCGAGCGCAAGGACGTGGGTTTAGTCCTGCGTGTGCGACCTCAAATTAACGAGAATGGAACCGTAAAGCTTACGCTTTACCAAGAAATCTCCAAAATCTCTCCAGAATCGGTCGGGAATTCAAACGGCCCAAGCACAAGCAAGCGGTCTATAGAATCTACGGTTTTGGTAGATGATAATAATATCATCGTCTTAGGCGGACTTCTGGAAGACAGTTATTCACTGAAGCAAGATAAAGTTCCTCTGGCGGGAGATCTACCTTTTGTAGGCGGACTTTTCAGAAATGAGAGCCGTACTCGGCAGAAAACAAACTTAATGGTCTTTCTAAGACCCGTCATCATAAGAGACTCCGTCACTAACGCCAATTTGGTGACGGATCGATATGAAGCCCTACGCACACTGCAACAGCAAATGCAACCGAAACCAAGTGCAGTTATGCAAGGAGTTTCAGCGGCGCCGATACTCGCCCCACTTCAACCAATGGTACCCGCAAACAATTCCGATAGCCAAATAAACATCAAAGGAGGCTCACCAAGAGAAAATCAAAATCAACCATTTAATATTCAACAACAGGAGGTAAAATGAAGATACGCAATATATTTGCAGCATTGGTAGTCACTCTTGGGTCATCTGCATACGCTCAAGACTCGGTGGATTATGTCGTTTTTTGTGGGGCTGGCCAACCACCAGCAGGATGGGCACTGACATCGATCACGTACAAAGCATCTACTACACCTCGCTGTCAATCAAATTATATTTTTACTTGGGTAGATGCAAACAAATATCCTATTGGAAGTCAAATCACTGTGTGCGGCCTCACCAATTTACAAAATTGGTGGCCCATAAAGTACATTCCAAATAATCCTGGAGCATCAGCACCTTGCGCCGGGGCCGGTGCATATCGATATTTGATAGAGAAGAGAGGTTAATTAAAAAGGAAGTTCATAATAAGAGTTAATTTCCTAAAATGAACTTCCTATTAAATTAACTAACAAAAATGCGCCACCCGCTTCCCTACGCCTTCGCGCGCACCGCCCAGCTGCTGCTCGAGGACGACGGCCAGACCACCGTGCTGTGGCACGGCCCCGCGCCCGATGCCGGCGCCCTGTCGGAGGTGCTGCGCAAGTACGCCGTGCGCGAGCTCATGCCGCTGGATGCCCACGCGCTGGCGCAGCGCATCAGCGCGGCCTATTCGCAGGGCGAGTCGAGCGCGGCAACGGTGGTGAGCGAGGTCGAATCCGATGCCGACCTCTCGCGCATGATGCAGGAGCTGCCGGCGGTCGAAGACCTGCTGGAATCGGCCGGCGATGCGCCCATCATCCGCATGCTGAACGCGCTGCTCACGCAGGCCGCGCGCGACGGCGCGAGCGACATCCACATCGAGCCCTACGAGCGCCACTCCAGCGTGCGCTTTCGCGTGGACGGCACCCTGCGCGAGGTGGTGCAGCCCAACCGCGCACTGCACGCCGCGCTGATCTCGCGCCTGAAGATCATGGCCGACCTGGACATCTCGGAAAAGCGCCTGCCGCAGGACGGCCGCATCAGCCTGCGCCTGGGCACCCGCGCCATCGACGTGCGCGTGTCCACCCTGCCCAGCGCCCATGGCGAACGCGCCGTGCTGCGCCTCCTGGACAAGAGCGAGAGCAAGCTGAGCCTGGAGGCCGTGGGCATGCAGGGCAACACCCTGCGCCGCTTCGACAGCCTGATCCACCAGCCGCACGGCATCATCCTGGTGACCGGGCCCACGGGCTCGGGCAAGACCACCACGCTGTATGCCGCGCTCGGCCGCCTGGACGCGGCCAGCAGCAACATCATGACGGTGGAAGACCCCATCGAATACGAGCTGCCGGGCGTGGGCCAGACGCAGGTGAACGCCAAGATCGACCTCACCTTCGCCAAGGCCCTGCGCGCCATCCTGCGCCAGGACCCGGACGTGATCATGATCGGCGAAATCCGCGATTTCGAGACCGCGCAGATCGCCATCCAGGCCTCCCTCACCGGCCACTTGGTGCTGGCCACGCTGCACACCAACGACGCCGCCAGCGCCGTCACGCGGCTGACCGACATGGGCGTGGAGCCCTTCCTGCTGTCCAGCTCGCTGCTCGGCGTGCTGGCCCAGCGCCTGGTGCGCAAGCTCGATCCGTCCGACCCCAGCGGCTACCGCGGCCGCACGGGCGTGTTCGAGATGCTGGTGGTGGACGACACGCTGCGCGCGCAGATCCACAACCAGTCTTCCGAGGCCGACCTGCGCGCCACGGCCCTGGCCGGCGGCATGACGCTGATGCGCGACGACGGCGAGCGCCTGGTGCGCGCCGGCATCACCAGCCCCGAGGAAGTGCTGCGCGTTACGCGGGACTGAGCGGGCAGGCACGCCAGAAAGCGCCACGGCGCGAAGCATCGATCGCTATTATTTTAATAGCACGATGCCCTAGTACTGATTGCGCTGGCGGCCTATTCGGCCCCAATCGCCATCGGCGACCAGGGCAGGCCGGAGTCTGAAGGTGGCCGTGCCTGTCGCCGGGCCGCTTCGCTTCAGCGCCCCAGCCCGCGCTTGAGCTCCTTGAGCAGCAGCACCACCTGCTTGGACGCGTGCTGGCAACCCTTGAACGCCTGCTGCGCCAGTGCCATGTCGCCCGCCTCGGCGTGCCGCACCAGGTCCGCCGCCTGCTGGTGGAAATGGCGGTGGCGCCGCGCCATCATGTCGAAGGCCGGAAAGTGGCCCAGCGCGATGCGCCCGTCCCCCTGCAGCCACTGGCCCAGTTCCGAGCAGCCGTCGTCCTGGATCACCTCGGGCCGCAGCCGCTCGTCGCGCGCGCCCTGCAGCACCTGCTCCAGCCAAGGCAGCCAGCGCTCGTGGCTGGCGATGGCGGCGTCGATGTCGATCTCGGCCAGCAGCTTGGCGGCCTCCTCGCCCATCACCACCAGTTCGCTGGCGTTGCTGTCGGGCAGCGAGGTCCAGTCGTCTTCCACGGCCTTGCCATCCGCCCGCGGCGTGAACAAACGGCTGAAAAATCCCATGGCTTCCTGGTCCTGGTGCGTGCCCCGCTCGGCCACGCCGCGGACTGCGGCGATGCAGGGGACAGGGACGGCGGCGCCGTCATAGCCTGGGATTATCGACGCTGGCTCAGCCATCGCCAAACTTGGCATTCGCGGCGCCCCGCACGGCGCGCCTAGCACCGAACCGATGGCCGCGGGCGAGCACAGGTTTGGCCGGCGCCCCACAATCGTTTGCATGACCTCTACGCAACGCCCCACGCAACGATTCCCCGCTCTCTCCATGCTCGATCTGGTGGCCGTTCGCGAAGGCGGCACGGTGGCCGAGGCCCTGCAGATCGCCGTGCGCACCGCCCAGCATGCCGAATCGCTGGGCTTTTCGCGCTACTGGCTGGCCGAACACCACAACATGCCCGGCATCGCCAGCTCGGCCACCGCCGTGCTGGTCGGCCACATCGCCGGCGCCACGCAGCGCATCCGCGTCGGCTCGGGCGGCATCATGCTGCCCAACCATGCGCCGCTGGTGGTGGCCGAGGCCTTCGGCACGCTGGCCGAGCTGTACCCCGGCCGCATCGACCTGGGCCTGGGCCGCGCGCCCGGCACCGACGGCCCCACCATGCGCGCCCTGCGCCGCGACCGCGTGGAGACCGAGCAGGACTTTCCGCGCGACGTGGCCGAGCTGCAGCGCCTGCTGGGCCCCGTGCCAGGCCGGCCAGCGCCTCGTGGCCCATGCCCGGTGCCGGTACCGACGGTGCCCATCTGGCTGCTGGGCTCCAGCCTGTTCTCGGCCCAGCTCGCGGCAGAACGCGGCCTGCCCTACGCCTTCGCCTCGCACTTCG
>NZ_BAAJYS010000233.1:0-5705 GCF_057543315.1 Acidovorax sp. KPB24-07 | reverse complement strand
CGTGGCCCCACGCTCGCGACGCTGGGCGCGGCGCCGCCGGCGGACGTGCTGTTCGCCGTGCACCGGCTGGCCGAGGACGCGGCCCTGCGCGACCAGCACGGCATCAGCCGCCGCAACGTGTTCCCGCTGCGCCCGGTGATCGACGGTCAAGTGCTCGCCCAGGCGCCGCTGGCAGCGCTGCAGCGCCAATGGTCCGATCCGTCGCGGCCGCCGCTGCAGGTGCTGGTGGGCAGCAATGCCGAGGAGATGCGCCTGTACCACGTGCCGGGTGGCGCCATCGACCGCGTGACCGATGAACAGGTCACGGCCTTCATGCGGGACACGGGCCTGCCGCCCGCGGCGCGCCAGGCCTATGCGGCCCTGCCCGCGTGCGACGGTGGCGCCCATGCCGGCGAGATGCTGTGCGCCATGCAGTCCGACTATTACTACCGCGTGCCGGCGCGCCGCATCGCGGCCCTCGCCGTCGCGAACCGGCTGCCGGTGCACCGGTACGAGCTGGAATGGCGCTCGCCGCAGTGCAGCGGGCAACTGGGCGCCGCGCACGGGGTGGACCTGCCGTTCGTCTTCGACCGCCTGGCCACGTCCACCGGGCGCGAGTTGACCGGCGATGCCCCGCCGCAGCCGCTGGCCGATGCCATGCACGGTGCGTGGGCGGACTTCGTGGTGCAGGGCGACCCCGGCTGGCCGGAGCACGGCCCCGGAACGCCCTGGATGCAGTTCTTCGACGACCTGGGCTGGTGCGGCCCGGCGCCGGCCTCCGCCACGCTGGACGCGTGGGACGGCGTGCTTTGAACTGAACGGATCCCGGGCGGCCCGCCAGTCGCCAAACTGGTGCATCTGGCTTGTATACCAGTTGGCACGGAACCTGCATAGTTCGGTGGCAATGACCAGCGCCACCGAAATCAGCAACCGCATCATCGAAGCCGTGATGGCCCAGAAGCTCGCCCCCGGCGCGCGCCTGGGGGAGCAGCAACTCGCCATGCTGTTCGACTGCAGCCGCACCATCGTGCGCGAGGCGCTCACGCGGCTGTCCACGCGCGGCATCGTCACCGTCAGCGCGCGCCGTGGCTGGTACGTGATCGAGCCCTCCGAGGACGAAGCGCGCGAGGCCTTCGAGGCGCGCCGCGTCATCGAACTGGGCCTGCTGCACCAGCTGAAGACGGTGGACAAGGCAGCGGTGCGCAAGCTGCGCGCCCACCTGCAGCGCGAGAAGGCGGCCCTGGCGGGCAGCGACGTGGGCGCGCGCAGCTTCCTGCTGGGCGACTTCCATGTGTGCCTGGCCGAGTGCCTGGGCAACGGCCTGCTGGCCGACACGCTGCGCGACTTCACCGCGCGCACCACGCTCATCGCCATGCTGTACCAGTCGTCGCACGACGCGGCGCAATCGTGCGAAGACCACGTGCGCATCGTCGAGGCACTGGAGGCGGGCGACATTGCCCGCGCCGAATCGCTGATGGCCGAGCACATCGGCTCGGTGCAGTCCGCCCTGCGGCTGCAGGCCAGCGCCGATCCGCTCGAACACCTGCGCAGCGCGCTGGCGCCCGTGCGCGCCGGCGCCGCCAGCGGCCCGGCCGCTCCTTCCGCTTCCCCTTCCCCCGCCGCGTCCCCAGGCGACGCATCCACCTACCTAGGAGCCTTGCTATGACCTTCGCCACCCGCTTTCTCTCCCGCCGCCTGGCCCTGGGCCTCGTGGCCGCCGCCGGCCTCGTGTGCGCCGTGGCGCCTGCACAGGCGCAGACCGCGCTGGACGACATCCTGAAGTCCAAGACCATCAAGATCGCCATCCCCACCGACTACCCGCCCTACGGCTTCGTCGGCACCGACCTCAAGCCCCAGGGCCTGGACATCGACATGGCCGAGCTCATCGCCGCCAAGCTGGGCGTGAAGGTGGAACTGGTCGCGGTCACCAGCGCCAACCGCATCGCCTACCTGCAGACCAAGAAGGCCGACCTCGTCATCTCCACGCTGGGCAAGAACCCCGAGCGCGAGAAGGTCATCGACTTCACCTCGGCCTATGCGCCCTTCTACCAGGCCGTGTTCGGGCCCAAGTCCCTCACGGCCAAGGCCTGGAGCGACCTGGCCGGCAAGAGCGTGGCGGTCACGCGCGGCGCCATGGAAGACCAGGAACTCGCCAAGGTCGCCCCGCCCAGCATCGACGTGAAGCGCTTCGAGGACAACAACGCCACCATCGCCGCCTTCGTGGCCGGCCAGACGCAGTTCGTGGCCACCAGCGCCTCGGTGGCGGGCAACATGATGCAGAAGAACCCGCAGCTGCAGGCCGAGTACAAGCTGCTGCTCAAGGACAGCCCGTGCTTCATCGGCCTGCCCAAGGGCGAGGCCGCGCTGATGGCCAAGGTCAATGAAATCATCGCCGGCGCTAAGAAGAGCGGCGAGTTGGACACCATGGCCAAGAAGTGGCTGGGCCGCCCCGCCGGCGACCTGCCGGTCTGAGCCCCTTCGCGCCGCCCGCATCCCCTGACCCGTTGACCTGATCGGCTGCCCATGCGCATCGAGTTCGACTTCATGGCCGTGCTGTCGCAGTGGCCGCTGCTGGCCACGGGCGTGGCCTGGACCCTGGCCCTCACCGCCGTGGCCACCGTGGTGGGCATGGCGGTGGGCATCGCCTGCGCCTGGGCACGGTCCCAGGGGCCGGCGGCGCTGCGCTGGCCCGTGGCGGCCTATGTGGAACTGGTCCGCAACACGCCCTTCATCGTGCAGCTGTTCTTCATCTTCTTCGGGCTGCCCGCGGCGGGCCTGAAGCTCTCGCCGGAGGCGGCCTCGTTCATCGCCATGGTGATGAACCTGGGCGCGTACTCGACCGAGATCGTCCGCGCCGGCATCCAGGCCACGCCGCGCGGCCAGATCGAGGCGGCGGTGAGCCTGGCGCTGTCGCGGGTGCAGGTCTTCACGCGCGTGGTGCTGCCGCCCGCGCTCAAGAAGGTGTGGCCGGCCATGGTGAGCCAGATCGTCATCGTGATGCTGGGCTCGGCGGTGTGCAGCCAGATCTCGGTGCAGGACCTGAGCTACGCCGCCAACCTGATCCAGAGCCGCAACTTCCGCGCCTTCGAATCGTTCATCGTGGCCACGGGCATCTACCTCGTGCTCTCGATCGCGCTGCGCCGGCTGCTGCACTGGGTGGGCCCGCGCTTTCTCTTCGGCCGCTGAGCCATGGCCCGGGCATTTTTCTAGGAACGCGAGATGGTCGACTTCACCTTCTGGGACATCCTGCGCAACCTGCTGCTGGCCGCGCGCTGGACCGTCGTGCTTTCGCTGATCGCCTTCGTCGGCGGCGGCCTGGTGGGCGGGCTGCTGCTCGTGGCCCGGCTCACCGGCGGCCGCGTGGCCGAGCGTGCCGTGGGCGTTTACGTGCAGGTCTTCCAGGGCACGCCGCTGCTGATGCAGCTGTTCCTGTCGTACTTCGGCCTGGCGCTGCTCGGGCTCAACGTGTCGGCCTGGACCTCGGCCGCCGTGGCGCTCACGCTCTACACCAGCGCCTTCCTGGTGGAAATCTGGCGCGGCTGCGTGGCCGCCGTGCCCAAGGGCCAGTGGGAGGCCTCGGGCAGCCTGGCCCTGTCGTTCGGCGAACAGATGCGCCACGTGATCCTGCCGCAGGCCGTGCGCATCGCCACGGCGCCCACGGTGGGCTTTCTGGTGCAGGTGGTCAAGGGCACGGCGCTGGCCTCGGTGATCGGCTTCGTGGAGCTGACCAAGGCTGGGGGAATGATCGCCAACACCACCTTCAAGCCGTTCGCCGTCTTCGCCTGCGTGGCGCTCGTCTATTTCGCGCTGTGCTTTCCCGTGAGCCTGTATGCGCAACACCTCGAAAGGAAGTTCCATGGCCGCCGCTGAAACCCTGGCCGACGCGCCCGCCGTGGCGCCTGCCGTGTCCGCACCGCCGGGCCGCCCCATCGTGCAGGTCACCGCGCTGCGCAAGTCCTATGGCACCAACGAGGTGCTCAAGGGCATCGACCTCACGGTGCAGCCCGGCGAGGTGATCGCCATCATCGGCAAGAGCGGCTCGGGCAAGAGCACGCTGCTGCGCTGCATCAACGGCCTGGAAACCTTCCAGGACGGCGCGCTCACGGTGGACGGCAAGCCGCTGCTGCACGACAGCGCCATGGCCATGCGCGAGCTGCGCCAGCGCGTGGGCATGATCTTCCAGAACTTCAATCTCTTTCCGCACCTCTCGGTGGGCCGCAACGTCATGCTGGCGCCCACGCTGGTCAAGCAGCGCTCGCAAAAGGACGCGGCCGCACAGGCGGCCCGGCTGCTGCAGCGCGTGGGCCTGGGTGAGAAATTCGACGCCATGCCCGACCAGCTGTCGGGCGGGCAGCAGCAGCGCGTGGCCATCGCCCGCGCGCTGGCCATGGAGCCGGCCGTGCTCCTGTGCGACGAGATCACCTCGGCCCTCGACCCCGAACTGGTGGGCGAGGTGCTGCGCGTCGTGGAGTCGCTGGCCCGCGAGGGCATGACCCTGCTGATGGTCACGCACGAAATGGCCTTCGCCCGCAAGGTGAGCAACCGCGTGATCTTCATGCACCAGGGCCGCGTGCACGAGATGGGCCCGCCGCAGGATCTGTTCGGCAACCCGCAGACGCCGGAACTGCGGCAGTTCCTGTCCTCGCTCAAGGATTGAGCTGCCTTCGCCGGCAGCCCCCCCCATGGCGGCGGGCCGTCCGTGCCCGCGCACGCATCAAGGCCCGCATGCCTCCTCAGCATGCGGGCCCGTCGGGGTGGAGTGGAGTTCGTGTGGTAGTTGCTCCGGGCGGCGTCAGGAGTGGGCGCCGGCCTCGAATTCCGAGCGCGACAGGGCACCGTTATGGTCCTTGTCGAGCTCCTTGAAACGGTTGCCGATGGCGGGCAGGCGAGCAGCCTCTGCCAGGGTCAGTTGTCCGTTCTTGTCGCTGTCAACGCGATCGAATGCGCTGGAAGTTTGTGCGGCGGGCTGCGAGCCGCCGAAGGTGGCGCCCTTGGCGCCGGGATGCAGGCCCATGGAGGTGCCCGACGCGGTCTGGGGAGGTTGGTTGGACGGGGAGGTGAGGGTCGGGGAAGGTGTTTGTGCATGCACTGCGGCACCTCCCAGGGTGATCGCCGCGAACAGCATCACGCTGCGGCTGTCGAAAGGAAGGGTGCGTCGTTGCTGAGCTGCCATGGGTTCACGCTCCGTGAAAGTTGAACAGGATTGCATTGCACCGCAACCTGCGGTGCCCGGCCAGTGATTTTGCCCGCTGTTGCCCTGATACACATTTGCCTGCCGGTTGTAACGCACAATGCCCGCGGCCGCCTCCAGCGCGGCTTGCAACGCACAAGGAGCAGCCCATGGGCAACCGACTGACACAGATCGCCACGCGCACCGGAGACGACGGCACCACGGGCCTGGGCGACAACACCCGCGTCTCCAAGGACAGCCCGCGCCCGCATGCCATGGGCGATGTGGACGAACTCAATTCGCACATCGGCCTGCTGCTGTGCGAGCCGTTGCCGGCCGAGGTGCGCACGCTGCTGTCGGACGTGCAGCACCAGCTGTTCAATCTGGGCGGCGAGCTGTCCATCCCCGGCTTCGAGCTGCTCAAGGACGAGGCGCTCGCGCAGCTCGACGAAGCCCTGGCCACCCACAATGCAGCGCTGCCGCGGCTGGCCGAATTCATCCTGCCCGCCGGCACGCGCGCCGCGGCGCAGGCCCATGTGTGCCGCACCGTCGCCCG
>NZ_BAAJYS010000232.1:0-5723 GCF_057543315.1 Acidovorax sp. KPB24-07 | reverse complement strand
CGGCGCCTCGGCCTGCAACGCGGCCACTAATGCGGGCGGCAGGTAGGTCTCGATCGTTTCCGCGCGCCATGCCAGATCGCCGGCGCCCGCCACGTCCCAACCCTGGGAGGTGAGCGTCAGCACCAGCTCGCGCGCCGTCTTCGCCGAGGCGATGCGGTGCAGGGCCACACCCGGCAGATGCCGGCGTGCCTCCACGTCGCCCAGGCGGCGGCCCGGCGCCTGGGGCCCGTCCGCCGCGCTGGCCACCTGCAGGGCGTCCAGGCTGTCGCAGATCCCCAGGCCGCCGGCCGGCACCGCCTCCCAGCCATCGGCGGCCAGCCGATGGGCCAGGCCCATGCCCTGGGCGTCCGCAGCCTCGACCGACCGGGCAGGCAGGAATTTCGGCTCCCGGGCCAGGGCTTGCTGTGGAACGGCGCCCACAGGCGCTGCCGTGATGAACATTCGCATCGACCTTCTCCCCTTGGTTTTTTCTGAACCCGCCGCGCGCCGCGGCCGGCGCATCGCGCGCCTGGCGGGCATGTCGGTGGCATTACAGCAATGCCCGGGGCGCCTGGAAACTATCCCTTCGGGTAGTTGCCAGACCGGCGCAGATGAAACCCAGGCCAGCAAGGAGCCCAGTGAGCGGCGTGCCCGGCGCTATGCCGCGTCACCTGCCTGCGCTGCCGCCTGCCGGGCGCAGACCGCGCGCAGCGCCGCCACGAACAGCGATTGCTCTTCGTAGCGAGCGCCCTCGGTCCGCTGGAACAGCGTGATGGGCGGCAGCGTCCAGCCGAAGCGGTGGGCGACGATGCCCACACCCGCGATGCGGGCCAGTTCTTCCGCGATGTCGGCGGGCACGATGGACACCGCTTTTTCGTTGGCCGCGATCAGCTCGCCGATGAGCTTGGACGACAGGCTCTCGACGAACGGCGCGGGCGGCGCCACCCCCGCGCGCAGGAAGAAATCGGTGATCTGCTCGCGCATGGGTGTCTGGCGGGCGCCCAGAATCCACTCCAGCCGGGCCAGTTCCTGCCAGGCCAGGGGCCGGCGCCCCAGCCGGGCGGCGAGGCGGCGGTGGGTGATGAGGCGGGGCTCCTGGTGGTAGAGCACCTCATGCTCCAGCCCCTGCATGTCGAGTACGGCCGATGCACGGCCGATCACGCAGTCCAGTTCGTGCTGGCGCAGGCGCTCCAGCAGGCGGTCGCTGGTGCCTTCGTGGATGGTCACGGTCACCTGCAGGCCCTGCGGCCGCGTCTGGCCGATGGCGGCGGCCAGCAGCCGCCCGGACACGAAAGGGATCACGCCCACCTGCAGGTGCGCGGCGCGGCCCAGGCCCACGGCCTCGATGTCGCGCACCCAATGGCCCAGGTCCTCCAGCATCGCCCGGGCCCGGGCGATGACCAGCTCCCCCAGCGCCGTGGGCGCCATGCCGCGCGCGGAGCGGTGGAACAGCGCGCCGCCGAACATGGCTTCCAGCTCGGCCAGCGCGTGCGTGACGGCCGGCTGGCTGGTCGCCATGCGGTGCGACACGCGGGTGAGCGACCCGTGTTCCGCAATCATGCGCAGCAGCACCAGGTGGCGCATCTTGAGCCGCGACGCGAGCCGGGCCTCCATCTCGGCAGGGGTCATCGAACGCTCCCAGAGCCATATCCATTGGCTTATGGGGCAATACTAAATGAGAAAGATTGGCTCATGCGGCTCCCCCACAATCGCAGCCCATGCGGCGGCGGCCCTGCGGGGCCGGACGCCTTCCAATCCAAAAAAAGGGGGAGAAGCGCGCAATGGAAACGATCTACTGGGTGGTCGGCATCGGGGCCGTGGTGGCCGGGTTCGTGCAGGGGCTGTCGGGGTTCGCGTTCGGCATGGTGGCCATGTCGTTCTGGGCCTGGACGCTGGAGCCGCGACTGGCGGCGGCGCTGGCGGTGTTCGGGGCGCTCACCGGGCAGATCGTCGCGGCGGTGTCGGTGCGCCGCGGCTTTGACGTGCGCACGCTGGCGCCATTCGTGCTAGGTGGTCTGCTGGGCATTCCGCTGGGCGTGGCCTTGCTGCCACGGCTGGACATGGTGTGGTTCAAGACGCTGCTGGGCGCCCTGCTGGTGCTGTGGTGCCCGACCATGCTGATGGCCAAGCGCCTGCCGCGCATCCGCTCGGGTGGCCGCGTGGCCGATGGCGTCGTGGGGCTGGCCGGCGGCGTGATGGGCGGCATCGGCGGATTCACCGGCACGCTGCCCACGCTGTGGTGCACCCTGCGCGGCTACGAGAAGGACCAGCAGCGCGCCGTGATCCAGAACTTCAACCTGTCGATGCTGCTGGTCACCATGGGCACCTACCTGGGCACTGGCATGGTCACGCGGGACATGCTGCCGTTCTTCGCCATCGTGGCGCCGGCGATGCTGGTGCCCACGCTGCTCGGCACGCGGCTGTACATCGGGCTGAGCGACGTGGCCTTCCGGCAGATCGTGCTGGGCCTGCTCACCGCGTCGGGCGTGGCCTTGCTGGCCTCGTCGCTGCCGCAGCTGGTGGCGCGCCACCTGTAGCGGCCGAAAGAGAGGACGGCCCCTCGCCAAGGCCCCTCTCCGCCCTCTTCAGCGCTGCACGCCCTCGACCAGCCAGTTCATCTGCAGGATCTGCGCATCGCCGAGGGTCTGGCCCGCGGCGATGACCTCGCGGCCGGTGTTGTCGCGCACGGGCGTCGCGCCCGCGCGGAACGGGTGGAAGCGCCCCTTGGCGATGTCTTCCTGGCGGGCCAGCACCTCGGCCTTCACAGCCGGCGGCACCTTGCTGCCGAAGCCCTCGACGCGGATCATGCCTTCGCGCACGCCGCCCCAGAGGTTGCCGCTTTTCCATGTGCCCTGCGCCACGGCGCGCACGCGTTCGGTGTAGTAGCCGCCCCACTGGTGCGTGACGGCGAGGATCTGCGCGTCCGGCCCCATTCGGCGCATGTCGGAGTGGTAGCCGATCGCGAGCTTGCCGCGCTCCTGGGCCGCGGCCATCACCGCCGTGGAGCCGGTGTGGAAGGCCACCACGTCCACGTTCTGGTTGAACAGCGCCATGGCCGCATCGCGCTCCTTGGGCGGGTCGAACCACACGTCCAGCCACACGAGCTTGACCGTGGCCTGGGGGTTGACCGAGCGCAGGCCCAGCGTGAACGCATTGATGCCCTGCAGCACCTCGGGGATGGGAAAGCCGGCCACGTAGCCCGCCACGTTGGTGCGCGTCATGCGCCCGGCGGCGACGCCGGCCAGGTAGCGGCCCTCGTAGTAACGGGCGTTGGCCGTGGCCACGTTGGGCGCGGTCTGGTAGCCGGTGATGGATTCGAACTTCACCCCGGGATAGTCCCGCGCCACCCGCAGCGTGGGCTCCATGTAGCCGAAGCTGGGCGTGAAGATGATCTGGTGGCCCGTGGCCGCCAAGTCGCGGATGACGCGCTCGGCGTCCGCGCCCTCGGCCACGTTCTCCACGAACGTGGTGCGCACGCGGTCGCCCAAGGCGGCCTCGACGGCCTTGCGGCCCTCGTCGTGCTGTCGCGTCCAGCCCGCTTCGGTGATGGGCGAGACATAGACGAAGCCGGCCTTCACCACGGCCGGGGGGACGGTCTGGGCGGTGTGGCTGGTTTGGGAAAAGGCGGGGGAAAGCCAACAGCAAGCGGCCACGAGCGTGGCTGCGAGGTTTTTGTACATGGTGGTCCTCTACATGGTCCCGGGGGATGGAAACGCGAAAGGCGGCCGGGACAGCCGCCTTTCGGGGAGCGCGATTGTAGTCAGCCGGCCCGCCCCCCGTGCCGGCAGGGCCATGCGGGCGGGCGCCCCTGCGGCCACCCGGGCCGAGGGCTAGAAGGGCCGCCATTCACCGACCAGGAGCGAAAAGTGCCTCCAGCGCAATTAGAACTAGGGTATGCCGCTATATTTTCAATAGCAAAAATTCACTTCGGGGAATGCCACTTTTCTCACCACGCCCCAGCTGTAGGTCGGCTGGGCCACGGCATGGAACAGGCCGTAGGAGAGCCCAGGGTTCTCGATCATCTGCGCTTGGTTCTGGGAGAGTCGGTTATGGCTCTCCGCCGCTGCAAACCAGCTCCAGATCACGGCGGTGAGCAGGTCTCCGGAGATTTGTTCGCCGGTGAGGTTCTGTACGTTGTTGGCCTGTAGCTGAGTTTTGGTGTTCTCCAGCCTTGTCTTGAGGCTGTCCAGTTGCCTCGCGCTGATCCCTCCCGCGCTGATGCCGATGGCCGTGGCCTGCCCCGCCACGTGGCTTTGGTCGGGCGTGATGTCCCATTGCGTGGGGTCGTACAACTGGGTGAACCCGCCCTGCCCTTGCAGGTCGCTGCCCATCGTGACCGCGCTGGCGCTTTGGGCCACCACCTGCCCATCCAGGCTGATTTGCGGTTTGAGCCGGATCAGGTAGCCCGGCAGGCTGGTGGGCAGTTCACCGGGCTGGATGGGGCTGCCGTCCGCGTGCGGTTTGGGCAGGAAACTCGCGATCAGGTCCGACGTGGCCTGATCCGCAGGCACATAACTCAAGGTGAGGCGTTTGCCCCCCAGGCGGCTGGTGGGTGCCCTGTAGCTCATTGCCCCAACCGTCGCTCAAGCGGTAAGTGAACTGGTGCTGCAGTCCGGCCGGAACCGCAGTGCTCTGCTGGCCGGTCTGAATGATGGCCAGCGGGGTGACACCGCTCAGCACGCTGTGCATGGTCTGCGGAATGATCTTCCTGCCAATGACGTCGCCGACCGTGGCGTTGGGCTTTTGGGTGTCGATGTGGGTTTTTAGGCGGCTTTGATAGGTGTCCAGTTGTCTCTGGATGGCCGCCTGGTTGAGGTTTTGTACCCAGCCTTCTTGTTCTTTGACGGTGGCTCCGCTTTGTGCGGCGTTGAGCAGGGCCTGGGCGTCCAGGGGGACGGCGGTTTGCAGGTCCATGCCCGCGGCATAGGCGTATTGCTTGACGCTGGCATCCAGCGCCACCCAGGCATTCAACGCTCCATTGGGATGGTTGTGCTGGGAGGCCGTCGCGTTCTTGGCACCCCGCCCGGGCGCCCAGTTCACATAGGCCTGCACCCATGCGTGTTCGAAGCGGATGCTCTGAATGGCGCCGACTTGGGCAATCCTATCTGACAGGACCATCACCCCCTGCTCTTTGCACATTCATTCAACTCTTCGCTTACTCACCGATTTTGAATAAACAAAAAGCATTATTGCAATAAAAATTCCATTGCAACCGATAACAATCCAACCATCAAGCCTAAAAATAAAATTATTTAAGAATTGCCAAAACAAAAAACTCCACAAAACTCCACGAAGCATTTCCTCCCCCTTGGCTCTCAATTTGCCATAAAAGTAAATTACAAAAATTATCAAAAGCACAACAACATTCAATATCAACATAGCTCACCTTTGCCAATAAAAGCTTTGCATTGCAGCGCAGTATTGGTGGGAATAAATATTCCAGGCAAAACCCAAGACATAGCGGCGATCACGGCCCCAGCAAGAACACCGCCAGTCAGAATGCCCGCAAGCAAGGCAATTCCCCCCATCGCGAAGAAAAAACCTCCTCAGAAGCAAGCTAGCGCATCTGAATCACCTTCATACAGACTTAATGCATGAGCGAATTCACGGGCAAATACAATCGAAAGGTAAGCTGGAAACGCAGTTCCTCCACCTGCAGGAATCGTGGTCGCATATAACGCTATAGTGATTGAGAGCAAAATAGCCATTTGTGCTCCCGCAGTGAAAGCACCATTACTCCCCCC
>NZ_BAAJYS010000231.1:0-5731 GCF_057543315.1 Acidovorax sp. KPB24-07 | reverse complement strand
CCAAGCCCGCCGGGAGGCCATCGCCGCCGTGGTGGAGGCCGCGCGCCACACGCGCGACCTCATCACCGCCGCCGGCCTTGCTGTGCCGCTGGTGACCGGCGCGGGCACCGGCACGCTGGTGCACGAGGCCGCCAGCGGCGTCTACGGCGAACTGCAGGCGGGCTCGTTCCTGTTCATGGACGCGGACTACGCCAGCAACGAACGCGAGCCGGCCCAGCCGGCCTTCGAGCATGCGCTGTTCGTCAAGACCCAGGTCATCTCCAGCCAGGAAACGCATGCGGTGTGCGATGCCGGCCACAAGAGCCATGCCATCGACTCCGGCCTGCCGATCGTGGCGATGCTGCCGCCCGAGCGGGCGCTGCGCTATGCCAACGGCGGCGACGAGCACGGCATTCTCTACGCCGACGGCAACAAGGCCCGGCTGCCCTCGCTGGGCCGCATGCTGTGGCTCATTCCCGGCCATTGCGATCCGACGGTGAACCTGTACGACTTCTTGATCGGTGTGCGCGGCGGACTGGCGCACGGCGTGGTGGAGCGGATCATCCGGGTGGATGCCCGGGGCGCGCTGACCTGACCTGAAGCACCGGCAGGCGCCTGCGCGACGGTCTGCAACAAGAAAGAAAAAGGCCGGGTTGCCCCGGCCTCGTCGGCCATCGCCACCGAAGCGCTTGTCGCGCCCAGGTGGCCATGGCGGCAGGCAGGCCACTGCCTGCATGCCCATCCGCGGTCAGGGGCGCGACGGATAGATGCCGTTCACGGCGATGATGAAGTTCAGCGTGAGGCCGGGTTGAAGCGTGCTGACCGTGACGGGCACGTTCATCTGCACGGGCGTGGGCGTGGCGCTGCCAGCCGCTTGCGTGGAGATGGCGGGCAGGGTCAAGGGTGCGTCGAAGGGCTTGAGCGTCGTGGTGGCGGACTTGGAGCTGTACACCTTGGCGGTGTTGTTGCCCGCCGTTGCCTTCCCGGCGATCAGAGTCGGCCCAGGAACGTTGTTGTCGCCCGTGGTGTCGTCGGCGGGAATGGACACTGCGGCCGTTCCGCCCGCGGCCACCGTCACGCCATGGGTGTGGGCCGGCAGGTTGGCGAGCGACAGGATCGCAGCGCCGATGGCGTTGGTGGACGCGGTGGCGGCACCGCTCGTACCGCCGATGGTCACCATGTTCTGGGAACCGAGCGGAACCCGGTTGCGCAGATCGGGCAAGCCGAAGGTATTGACGCCATCGCCACCGTAGCGGGTGCCCAGCAGCGAGTAGAGCGCCTGGTTCTGATTGATTGACAGCAGTGTGCCGTCGCACAGAGCCCAGCCCTGCGGAACCCATGGCACGGCCCAAAGAATGATCTGGCCCAGAATCGGATCCATGTGAGTATCCCTCTCCCAAAAAAAGGTTTGTCGATCAATATCCGCACCTGGCAGCGATGCTTTTTGACGATCTCGCAGCGAAGGCGGATAGAGGGAGTAAACACCAGAAATCGCAGGGCGACAAGCGAGAATTCACGGGGCGTCGAGAATGCAACGCGCGTCGATCCCCGACGCGTATCTGGCTGCTGCGATGAAGCCGCAGGAGCGTTCGGACAAGGCGTCCGGAAGCGATGGGTCAAGCCGCCGAAGGCGGCCCGCCGAACAGGTCGGCAGGGTTGCGGGACGGCGCCACGCCCAGGTGGCGATAGGCCGCCAGGGTGGCCACGCGCCCGCGCGGCGTGCGCTGCAGGTAGCCCTGCTGGATCAGGTAGGGCTCGATCACGTCCTCGATGGTGCCGGACTCCTCGCCGATGCTCGCGGCGATGTTGTCCAGCCCCACGGGACCGCCGTCGAAACGGTGGATCACGGCCTCGAGCAGCTTGCGGTCCATCACGTCGAAGCCCTGGGGGTCCACGTCGAGCATGGTGAGCGCGCGCTGGGCGATATCGAGCGTGATCTGGCCCGTGCCCTTCACGTCGGCGTAGTCGCGCACCCGGCGCAGCAGGCGGTTGGCGATGCGCGGCGTGCCGCGCGATCGGCGCGCGATCTCGAAGCCCCCGTCCGGCTGGATCGGCGTGTTGAGCAGCCCGGCGCTGCGCATGACGATGCGCGAGAGTTCCTCGGGGGTGTAGAACTCCAGCCGCGCGACGATGCCGAAGCGGTCGCGCAGAGGGTTGGTGAGCATGCCGGCGCGGGTGGTCGCCCCCACCAGGGTGAAGGGCTGCAGGTCCAGCTTGATGCTGCGCGCCGCGGGCCCCTCGCCGATCATGATGTCGATCTGGTAGTCCTCCAGCGCGGGGTAGAGGATTTCCTCCACCACAGGCGAGAGCCGGTGGATCTCGTCGATGAACAGGACGTCGTTGCGCTCCAGGTTGGTCAGCAGCGCGGCCAGGTCCTTGGGCTTTTCCAGCACGGGCCCGGAGGTCTGGCGCAGGTTCACGCCCAGCTCGGCGGCAATGATGTGGCTGAGCGTGGTCTTGCCCAGGCCCGGGGGCCCGAACAGCAGCACGTGGTCCAGCGCCTCGCCGCGCTTGCGCGCCGCGCCGATGAAGATCTCCAGCTGCTCGCGCGCCTTGGCCTGACCGACGTACTCCTGCAGCAGCTTGGGGCGCAGCGCCCGCTCCAGCGCTTCCTCCTGCGGGGAGGCCGGCGCGGCGGAGATCACGCGTTTGGCGGGTGCGGGGGCGAAGTCGTCGGTCTGGATGCTCATGCGTTGCGGATCAGTTGGAAGTCCAGGCGTAGTACACGGGGCCTTCGTATTGGTACACCGGATAGGTGGCCTGCACGAAGTCGCGCTCTCCCTGGCTGATGGTGTAGAAGTGCGTGCCGTTGCTCTTGTTGAAGAAACGGTACATCGCGGTCGAGCCGTTGCCGGCGCCGGTCTGGGCATACCAGATCGGGCCCTCGTACTCGAACGACGGGTAGGTGGCCCGCACGAAGTCGCGTTCGCCCGCATCGATGGTGTAGAAGTGCGCGCCGTTGCTCTTGTTGAAGAAGCGGTACACAGCGCTCTGGCCGGCAGTGGCGCCGCCGTAGGCGTAGAAGGCCACGCCTTCGTAGGCGAAGGCCGGGTAGGTGTTGATCACGAAGTCGCGCTCGCCCGCGCTCGCCGTGAAGAAGTGCGCGCCCGTGCTGCTGTTGAAGAAGCGATACACGGCGGTGCGGCCGCTGGCGCTGGTGGCCGGCGACAACCAGTTCTTGATGGACGCGTTGTACGCCACGTCGAAGCGGCCGTAGTAGTCCGACGAGGCCTTGTTGGTGCGCACGGCGCTGCCGCCGTAGAGCGTGCCGATCAGCGCGCCGCCGGAGAAGATGCCAGAGCCGCTGCTGCCGCCCTCGGTCGTGCCCTGGCTCCACGTCACCCGGTAGAAGTTGCCGCTGGTGCCGCTGCACGTGAAGTTGGTGTCGCTGATGGACGTGCACGCGGTCAGGGATGCCAGGTTGCCGAAGCTGATCTTCTGCAGGTCGCCGCGGGGATGGTGGATGCCCGCGATGGCGCCGCCCAGCCCCTGGGGATTGGCGTTCCATGCGGCGAACACGGCGCCGGCGGGCGGGGCCTCGTTCAGGCGCAGGAACGACGTGTCGCTGCTGTCCGTCGCGTACAGCAGCGTGGCGCCGCCGGTGCGCGCCGTGGTGGCGGACGACAGCGTACGGCTGTTGCAGCTGGGGGAGCGGTAGAACCAGTCGGTGCGCAGGGTGGACGCCACGGTCTGCGTGGAGATGCAGTGATTGGCCGAGATGAAGTAGGGCGTGCCGGTGCCGTCTCGGTCGTTCAGCAGCGTGCCCGAGCACACGTACGTCTTGCCGTCGGGGCGCACGAACAGCATCCGTGCCACGGCGTTGCGCTGGGCGGCGTAATCGTCATAGCAGGTCGAATCGAGGTTGCAGGCGTCGGATTCGTTGATCTTGGTCTGCTGCTCCAGCTCTTCGGCCGTGGGCAGCGACAGGTTGTCGTAGATGTGCGACAGGCGCGGCACCGACAGGTCGATCGCGCTCGCGGGCGTGCCGGATGGCAACTCGATCTCCAGCGTGGCCTCGTCGCCGCCCGTGTCGGGCGTCCACCAGGTGCGGCCGGCGTCGGAGGTATCGCCCGCCGCCTGGTTGCGCTCGATGATCTGCAGCACTTCCTGGCCGGCGATCTCGAACACCGCCGAGGGCCGGGCCTGGCTGTACACGCGCAGCACGGCGCTGCCGGGCAGCTGGCGCACCAGCACGCCCAGGCGCAGCCCGTGCGCGCCGTCGGCCGAGAAACTGAGCGCGGCGACCTGGCCGCCGCTGGCGGTGGGTGTCCACTGCAGCTGCTGCGAGGTGGCGCTGGCCGTGGCCGTCTGGGCAATGCTGCGGGGGCTGCCGACCTGGCGCGGGCCGAAGCCGCTGGCCGCCCCTTCCTTGGACTGGTCCAACGGCCCGAGGGCGATGCGGGCGGGTGCGATGGCCACGCCGACCGCGCGGTCCTTGACCCGCGCCACGTCCTGCACGGCGGAAGCCGGCTGCTCGCGCGACTCCACGCTGTAGACCAGTGCCCTGGCCTGCGGCGCGGCCGCGGACTGCACCGCCTCGCCGCCGTTGCCGCCACCGCAGGCAGCCAGCACCGAGGCCACCGCCAGAACCGCCAAAGATCGAACTCGCCTCATTACCAGCTGCATGGAACAACTCCTGTCATCGGTTCGGGGCGGTCCCATGCCGCCCCGGATTGCAAAATGTGCCACAGCCCCGTGGCTGCCGGCAGGTGATTTCATCGCCGCGTTGCGGCATCGCGTCATGGCCCCGTTGCGCTCCCTGGCCCACTACCGCGCGGCCAGCCGCTCTCGCCAGAACGGCGCGAGTCCATCGCCGGAGTGGCCCGCCGGCCCGTGCGATGCCCCGAACCCGCGGGCGGGATGCCGCCAGGCCACCGGCACGCTCACCGGGGGCGACAGCCACTGCTTGAGCGCCTTCTGGTAGGCCAGATCGAAGCGGCCGTACACCCGCACGTCGTCGACCGAGCATTGGGCGCTGGAGGCGAACCCATACAGCGTCCCGATCACGCGGCCGCCATGGAAGATGGCCGATCCGCTGCTGCCGTCCTCCACCGTGCCGCGGTCGAACCCAACGTCGTAGTAGCCGGCCGAGGCGTCCGTGGAGGAGTCGCACAGCATGGAGCCGTCCGTGTCGTTGGTGCAGGCCAGCGTGCCCATGATGCTTCCGGTGCTGATCTTCTGCAGGTCGCCCCGGGGATGGTGGATGCCGACCACGGCCGCCGATTCGGCTTGCGGACCGGCGTCCCAGGCGGCGAACACGGCACCCGGGGGCGGCGCCTCGTTCAGCCGCAGCAGGGCCGTGTCGGTGTCCGCGCTGGCGTAGAGCAGCGTCGCGCCGCCCGTTCGCGCGGTGGAGCGGGGCGACAGCGTGCCGCTGTTGCAGGCCTGCGAACGGAAGAACCAGTCCGTCTGCAGGGTGGACGCCACGGTCTGCGAGGCGATGCAGTGGTTGGCGCTGAGGAAGTACGGCGTGCGCGTGGCATCGCGGTCGTTGAGCAGCGTGCCGGTGCAGACGTAGGCCTTGCCGTTGTCCACGAACAGCATCCGCGCCACGGCATCGCGCTGGGGGGCGTATTCGTCGAAGCAGCTCGCATCCAGGTTGCAGGCGATGGCGTCGCCGACCGCCTTGGCCGCCTGGGCGCCCTCCGGCGGCAGGGACAGGTTCTCGAAGAGGTGCGCCAGCGCCGGAACGGCCACGTCCAACGCGGCGGCCGGCACGCCGGCGGGCAGCTCGATCTCCAGCGTGGCCTCG
>NZ_BAAJYS010000230.1:0-5817 GCF_057543315.1 Acidovorax sp. KPB24-07 | reverse complement strand
TGGCGCAGACCGGCCTGATCGGCGGCGCTACCCCACGCACAAGACGGCGATGTCGGTGGTGGCCGGCAACCGCGAGCTGCAGGACGGCCAGAACGAGATCAGCGTGCGCTTCGAATCCGCCGACCTGGGCGGCGTGAAGCTGGCCAAGACCTGGACCGTGAAGCGCGGCGCCTACGACGTGGCCGTGAAGCACGAGATCGTGAACACCGGCACCGCGCCCGTGTCGCCCCAGCTGTACCTGCAGCTGGTGCGCGACGGCAACAAGCCGCCGGGCGAGTCGTCGTTCTATTCGACCTTCACCGGCCCAGCGGTCTATACCGAGGCCAAGAAGTACCACAAGGTCGAGTTCAAGGACATCGAGAACGGCAAGGCCGAAATCGACAAGTCCTCCACCAACGGCTACGTGGCCATGGTGCAGCATTACTTCGCCAGCGCCTGGCTGCTGGGCAACGACGTGCAGCGCGACCTGTTCGTGCGCAAGGTGGACACCAACCTGTACTCGGTCGGCATGATCACCCCGGTCGGCGAGATCGCACCGGGGCAGTCCAAGACGGTGGATGCACGCCTGTTCGCGGGCCCGCAGGTCGAGACGATGCTGGAATCGCTCACCCCCGGCCTGGAACTGGTGAAGGACTATGGCTGGCTCACCATCCTGGCCAAGCCCCTGTACTGGCTGCTCGACCAGCTGCACAAGGTGCTGAACAACTGGGGCTGGTCCATCGTGGCGCTGGTGTTCCTGCTGAAGATCGCGTTCTACTGGCTCAACGCGAAGGCGTACGCCAGCATGGCCAAGATGAAGGCCATCAACCCCAAGATCATGGAGATGCGCGAGCGCCTGAAGGACAAGCCGCAGCAGATGCAGCAGGAGATGATGCGCATCTACCGCGAGGAGAAGGTCAACCCGATGGGCGGCTGCTTCCCCATCATGATCCAGATCCCCGTGTTCATCGCGCTCTACTGGGTGCTGTTGTCCAGCGTCGAAATGCGCAACGCGCCGTGGATCGGCTGGATCAAGGACCTGTCCTCGCCCGACCCGTTCTTCATCCTGCCGCTGCTGATGACCGCCAGCTCGCTGCTGCAGACCGCGCTGAACCCCGCACCGCCCGATCCACTGCAGGCCAAGATGATGTGGTTCATGCCGCTGATCTTCAGCGTGATGTTCTTCTTCTTCCCGGCGGGCCTGGTGCTGTACTGGCTGACGAACAACATCCTGTCGATCGCGCAGCAGTGGATCATCAACACGCGCATGGGCGTGCCGCCGCAGTTCAACCTGCCGAAGTTCCGCTGACCCGCAATGCAGCGCGGACGCGCTGCGTTTGCGACACATTCCACGGCCGCTATCCAGCGGCCGTTTTTCATTGGGTACGATGCTTGCTTGCCCCCTGCGGCATCTTTCATCCACTTTCGTTAACCGACGAGGAGACCTGGCCAATGAAACAGCAGCGTACGACTTTCAAATGGAGCGCACTGGGCATCGCGGTCCTGCTGGCAGCAGGATCGGCCCATGCCGCAACGATGCGGTGGGCCGGAGCCAACGACATCCTGACCGTGGACCCCCACGCCCAGAACCACCAGACGACGCATGCCTTCCTGCAGCAGGTGTACGAGAGCCTGGTGCGCTATGACGAGAAGTACCAGATCCAGCCCGCGCTCGGCACGAAGTGGACCCAGATCTCCCCCACGCAGGTGCGCTTCGAACTGCGCAAGGGCGTGAAATTCCACGACGGTGCGCCGTTCACGGCCGACGACGTGGTGTTCTCGCTCACCCGCGCCATGACGCCCCCCTCGAACATGCAGTCCGCCGTGCAGAGCATCAAGGAAGTGAAGAAGGTCGACGACTTCACCGTGGACCTGATCTTGAAGGGCCCCAACCCCGTGCTGCTGCGCGAGCTGACCGAGGCCCGCATCATGAACAAGGCCTGGGCCGAGAAGAACAACTCGACCAAGGCGCAGGACTATGCCGGCAAGGAAGAGAACTTCGCCTCGCGCAATGCCAACGGCACCGGCCCCTTCATCATGGTGGGCTGGCAGCCCGACGTGAAGGTCACGCTCAAGAAGAACCCGGACTGGTGGGACAAGCCCAAGGGCAACATCGACGAAGTCGTGTTCACCCCCATCAAGTCGGCGGCCACGCGCTCGGCCGCGCTGATTTCCGGCCAGGTCGATTTCGTCGTCGATCCGCCCACGCAGGATCTGGCGCGCATGAAGTCCAGCCCCGACATCACGCTGATCGAAGGCGCCGAGAACCGCACCATCTACCTGGGCCTGGACCAGTTCCGCGACGAACTGCCGGGTGCCGGCACGCCGGGCAAGAACCCGCTCAAGGACAAGCGCGTGCGCCAGGCGCTCTACCAGGCCATCGATTCGGCCGGCATCCACAGCCGCACCATGCGCAACCTGTCGGTGCCTGCCGGCACCATGGTCGCGCCGATGGTCCACGGCTGGAGCAAGAGCCTGGACGAGCGTGCCGCCAAGTACGACGTCGAAGCCGCCAAGAAGCTGCTGGCCGACGCGGGCTACCCCCAGGGCTTTTCGCTCAAGCTCGACTGCCCCAATGACCGCTATGTGAACGACGAAGCGATCTGCCAGGCCGTCACTGCCATGTGGACGCGCATCGGCGTGAAGACCACGCTGCAGGCCGCTCCCATGGCCCAGTTCGTCAGCCGCGTGATGAACAACGACGTGAGCGCCTACCTGTTCGGATGGGGCGTGGCGACGTTCGACTCGCTGTACTCGCTGGATTCGTTGATGGCCACCAAGGCCGGCAAGACGGCTGCGGGCACCTACAACGGCGGCCGCTTCAGCGATGCCAAGCTCGACGAAATGATCAGCCAGATCAAGGTGGAGATGGATGCGCCCAAGCGCGACGCGCTGATCGCCGATGCCCTCAAACTGGTCAAGGACGAGTACTACTACCTGCCCCTGCACCACCAGATCCGCCCCTGGGCGATGCGCAAGGGCGTGGAGACGCTGCACCGCGCGGACGACCGCCCGATGCCCAACTGGACCACGATCAAGTAAGCCCTCCGATCGGACCGAACGCAAAGCCCGCCCTGGCGGGCTTTGTCTTTTTGCGGGCGCGGTTCCGCGCCCCGTGCAGGCGGCCGCGGCATGCGAACAGCGCAGCTATCATGCCCCGTCCCCACCCCCTTCCCCATCGCATGCTGCCCCGCCACTCCGACCCCATCGCCGCCATCGCCACCGCACCGGGGCGCGGCGCCGTGGGCATCGTGCGGGTGTCCGGCCGGGGCCTGGGACCGCTCACCGAGGCGCTGTGCGGGCGCGCCCTGCGACCGCGCGAAGCCACGTACCTGCCCTTTCGCGATGCGGCCGGCCAGTCCATCGACCAGGGGCTGGCGCTGTACTTTCCAGCGCCCCACAGCTACACGGGCGAGGACGTGCTGGAGCTGCAGGCGCACGGCGGCCCCGTAGTGTTGCAGTTGCTGCTGGCGCGCTGCCTGGAAGCCGCCGCCCAGGCCGATGCGGCCAGCGGCCGGGCCCGCCTGCCCGGCCTGCGCCTGGCGCAGCCGGGCGAGTTCACCGAACGGGCCTTCCTCAACGACAAGATCGATCTGGCGCAGGCCGAAGCCATTGCCGACCTGATCGATGCGAGCACCGAAGCCGCGGCGCGCAGCGCCAGCCGTTCCCTGGCGGGCGCGTTCTCGCACGAGATCCACCGCCTGCGCGATGCGCTCATCCACCTGCGCATGCTGGTGGAGGCCACGCTCGACTTTCCCGAAGAAGAAATCGACTTCCTGCGCAAGGCAGACGCCAGCGGGCAGCTGTCGAATCTGCAGCAGACGCTGGCCGCCGTCATGCAGCGCACGCGCCAGGGCGCGCTGCTGCGCGAGGGCATCAAGGTGGTGATCGCCGGGCAGCCCAACGCCGGCAAGAGTTCGCTGCTGAATGCCCTGGCCGGCGCCGAGCTGGCCATCGTCACGCCCATTGCCGGCACCACGCGCGACAAGGTGCAGCAGACCATACAGATCGAGGGCGTGCCGCTGCACGTGATCGACACGGCGGGCCTGCGCGAGAGCGACGACGAGGTGGAGAAGATCGGCATCGCGCGCGCCTGGGACGAGATCGCCGCGGCCGACGCCGTGCTCTTCCTGCACGACCTCACGCGCGCCGATGCGGCCGACTACCGGGCGGCCGACGCCGACATCGCCGGCACCATCGCCCGGACGCTGCCCGGCCATGTGCCGGTGATCGACGTGTGGAACAAAACCGATCAGGCACCGGGCCACAGCGCTGCCGCTATGCCGGACCGGCCGGCGGTCCACCTGTCGGCCCGCACAGGCGATGGGCTGGACGCACTGCGCCGCCTGCTGCTGGACGTGGCCGGATGGCAGTCGGCCCCCGAGGGCGTCTACATCGCGCGCGCGCGGCATGTGCAGGCGCTCCAAGCAGTGGACGGCCACCTGATGGAGGCCGCGGCGCAGCTGCATTCGCCGGGCCCGGCGCTTGATCTGCTGGCCGAGGAACTGCGGCTGGCGCAGCAGGCCCTCAGTGCCATCACGGGGGAATTCACCTCCGACGATCTGCTGGGCGTGATCTTCTCCAGCTTCTGCATCGGGAAATGAAACACCCGCGGGACGGTGGCGTTTTGTAAGGAGTGGTAAAGAGTGCTTGTGCACCGAACGCATCGGGCTTAACTTCCGCGCCACTATGAATGCTGTGCTGTCATCCCACACCCCCAAAATGGACCTCACGGGTCTCGTGCAGGCCATTGCCCAGGCGCCAGCGGAAGACAGCATGATGAACCCGCTGACCACGGAGCAATGGGACCTGCTGTCGGGCTACCTGCTGCCCATGTCGCTCACCACCGGCCACACCCTGTTCACGCAAGGCGCCAGCGACCGCACACTGTACTTCGTGGAAAGCGGCAGCCTCAGCGTGCATTACGAAGACGAAAAAGACCGCCTGCGCCTGGCGATCGTCGGCCCCGGCTCCGTGGTGGGCGAAAGCGCCTTCTTCTCGCACAAGCCCCGCACCGCCACCGTGCAGGCAGGCGCACCGTCCAAGCTCTGGAACCTGACGGCGCTGCGGTTTTCCGAGCTCTCCAACCGCCAGCCGGCCGTGGCCCTCAGCTTGGCCATGGCCATGGGTTCGGTGCTGTCCAAGCGCCTCGGCAACCGCCGCCGGCGTGTTGCTGCGACCTGACACCTGAGCCCCCATCGGGCCCGTGCCGGGGCCTGCGGACGCGGGAAAGCCATTGGCTCCCGGAGCGCGCGTTACACTCGTTTTCGAACTTTTGGCGCTATCCGAAAAAGGCACGGCATGTCACTTTTCAGTTGGTTCAACCGCAAACCCCCTGCGCCCCGGCAGCGCCCGGCGGTGGAGCCCTCCGGTCTGCTGAATGCAGACGCCACGGTGCCCCTGGTGCCCGGACGCGGCCCCGGCAAACCGACGGCCGAGCCTGCGGCCGAACACGCGGCCAACCGTAAGAACGAGCGCATGGAGCGGCGCGAACTGCTCTACACCGTGGTGCGCGATGCCATGGTCCGCGCGGGCGTGCTGTCCGCGGGCTACAAATTCAAGGTGCTGTCCCTGGACCAGCGCGGCCGCCAGTTCCTGGTGATGATGGACCTGGCCCGCGAATACGGCGGCGAGACCGTCCGCCTGAGCGAGATCGAGGCGCTCATCGCCCAGACCGCCAAGACCCGCTTCGACATTCTGGTGACCGCCGTGTATTGGCGCATCAACGACCACGTGGCCGTCGGCATGCCCAGCAAGGGCCTCGCGCCCCACGGCGTGGCGGGCCCCTCCGTGCCGCACGTGCCGGCCCCGGTGGCGCGCCCTCCGGTCCATGCGCCG